>NZ_JBWKZJ010000006.1:0-104347 GCF_059424365.1 Brevundimonas sp. GW456-12-10-14-LB3 | reverse complement strand
CCGCCCGGACCGCGCGTCCGCGCGGCTGTCCTGGGCATCGTCCTGCCCCTCGCCCTTCTCTATCCCCTGACGGGCCTGAGCCTGGTCCTCGCCGTATTGCTCGATCGAGCCGTGCGGCCGATGATCCGGCGACGTCCCGCCGTCTCCTGAAAGAACCGACGCCATGAAGACCTCTTTGTCCCTCGCCGCCGTCGCCCTCGCACTGGCGGCCTGTAATCCGCCCGCGGACAAGCCGGCCCCTGCCGCTGAGGCGACGGCCGCGGCCGTGACCGCCTCTGACGCCTGGTGCCGCCCTTCGCCGAACGGGGCCAAGGCCGGGGGCTGCTACGTCACCCTGACCGCCCAGACCGACGACCGGCTGATCGGCGGCTCCACCCCGCGCGCGGCCGAGCTTCAGGTCCATGAGATGAAGACCGAGAACGGCATGATGAAGATGGCCCAACTGACCGAGGGCCTGCCGTTGGCGGCCGGTCAGGCGGTCGAGCTGGCGCCCGGCGCCAATCATCTGATGCTGATCGGCCTGACCGCCCCCCTGGTCGCAGGCGAGACCGTGCCCATCACCCTGACGTTCGCCTCGGCGCCCGAGGTGACGGTTCAGGCGGCGGTGCGCCAACCGACCATGGCAGAGATGGATCACGCCGCCCACTGAGGCCTTTTGAAGCGCGAGCCTGACAAACCGGTTCGAACCGGCTAAAGGCTCGCGCCTCACGAGGAATCCCATGGCCCTGAAAGTCGCGATCGTCGGCCTGCCCAATGTCGGCAAGTCCACCCTGTTCAACGCCCTGACCAAGACGGCGGCGGCCCAGGCGGCCAACTATCCGTTCTGCACCATCGAGCCGAACACCGGCGACGTGGCCGTGCCAGAGCCGCGCCTGAACGCCCTGGCCGAGATCGCAGGCTCCAAGGAGATCATTCCCGCCCGCATCACCTTCGTGGACGTCGCGGGCCTGGTGCGCGGCGCCTCCAAGGGCGAAGGCCTGGGCAACCAGTTCCTGGCCAATATCCGCGACTGCGACGCCGTGGCCTTCGTCGCCCGCTGCTTCGTCGACGACGACATCACCCACGTCGAAAACCGCATCGATCCGATCGCCGATCTGGACATCATCGAGACGGAGCTGATGCTGGCCGATATGGAAAGCCTGGAGCGCCGCCGGCCCCAGCTGGAGAAGCGGGCCAAGACCGGCGACAAGGATTCGGCGCTGACGCTGAAACTGGTCGATTTGGCCCTGGCCCAGCTGAACGCCGGCAAGCCCGCCCGCACCGCCGAGGTGTCCAAGGAGGACATGAAGGCCTGGCACATGCTGCAGCTGCTGACCGCCCTGCCCGCCCTCTATGTCGCCAATGTCGAAGAGGGTTCGGCCGACCAGGGCAATGAGCTGTCGGCCAAGGTCGCCGCCCGCGCCGCCCAGGACAACGCCAACTCGGTCGTCATCTCGGCCCAGATCGAATCCGAGATCGCCGTGCTGGACGACGCCGAGCAGAAAGAGTTCCTGGAGACCCTGGGTCTGGAGGAACCCGGCCTGAACCGGCTGATCCGCGAGGCCTACAAGCTGCTGGGCCTGCAGACCTATTTCACGGTCGGTCCCAAAGAGGCCCGCGCCTGGACCATCAATGTCGGCGACACCGCGCCCCAGGCGGCGGGCGTCATCCACACCGACTTCGAAAAAGGCTTCATCCGCGCCGAGACCATCGCCTTCGAAGACTTCGTCGCCCTGCGCGGCGAGGCCAAGGCGCGCGAAGCCGGCAAGCTGCGCGCGGAAGGCAAGTCCTACGTCGTCAAGGACGGCGACGTGATGAACTTCCTGTTCAACTGAGGCGTCAGATCAGGGGGACTGCCGCGCTGCGGCCTGGTCCTGGTCCTTGTCGGGCTTCAGCATCTTCTCCAGCGGATTGGCGGGGTCGGGCGCCCGTGGCGAGCCGGGGCAGCGCAGCAGCTTCACCGTGGTCATATCCCGGTCAATATAGGTCAGGTTCATGACGTCGCCGGCCGCCGCCATGTGGACGCGCTCGGTCGCGACCTGCCCCTCCGCCGTGCAGTTCAACGTCGCCACATAGCCGTGGGGCGTCTCGTCGATATGGGCGATGTCGCAACGGTTCTCATACCCCTCGAACCGCTGAGGGGTGATGGTCAGGGGCCGTCGGTCGCCCTGCGGGCGGGCGCACCAGGCGAGGTCGCCGGCCCAGACCCCGACGAAGCTGCGCGGCCCCCGCGACGCCAGGGACGAGGGGCCGGGCGGTTCAACCGCCTGCATGGCTTCGGCGGTCCTGAGCGGCGCGGCGGGCTGGTCGGGAGGATTGACGTCATTCTCGCCGCAAGCGCCCAGCAGGGAACCCAGGGCGAGCAGCGGAAACAAGGCGAGTCTCATGACACCGCAACGTCGAGACCCAACGCCGGTTCAAACCCGCGCGACAAATGCGGTTGATTCTGATAATCGTTCGCATTAATGAAGCCGCCTTCATCAGCCGGGGCTATTATGCGCAATCACCTTCTCCTCTGCACCGTCGCCGTCACCGCGGCCGCCACCGCCCTTTCCACCGCCTCCGCGCGGGCCGAAACGCCCGTGGTCGCAGCGACCCAGGTTGATCCGATCGTCGTGATCGGCACGCGGTCGGAGCGGCAGGCGTCGCGGACGCCCGGCACGATCAGCGTCATCACTGACGCCGAGATCGAAGCCATGCTGGCGACCGACATCAAGGATCTGATCCGGTATGAGCCAGGGGTCAGCGTGCCCACCTCCCCCGCCCGCTTCAGCCTGGCCCTGTCCGGCGCGGGCCGCGACGGCGATTCGGGCTTCACCATCCGGGGCATGGGCGGCGACCGGGTGCTGATCATCAATGACGGTGTGCGTCTGCCTGCGGGTTTCAGCTTCGGGGCCCAGGCGGTGGGGCGCGGCGGCTATAATGACCTGGACCTGACCAAGTCGGTCGAGATCCTGCGCGGCCCGGCGTCGGCCCTTTACGGCTCGGACGGCGTGGCGGGTGCGGTGGCGTTCAAGACCAAGGACCCGGTCGATTTCATGAACGCGGGTCAGGCCTTCGGCGCGCGGGCGCGAGTCGGCTACGGCTCGGCCGACGAGGGCTGGACCGAGGGACTGGCCTTCGCCGGCCGATCGGGCGCCTTGTCAGGGCTGATCGCCTACACCCGCCGCGACCATCAGGAGACGGAGAACAAGGGCCGGATGGGCGGGGTCGGCGCCGCCCGCACCGAGCCCAACCCCCAGGACTTCGCCTCCAACGCCTATCTGGGCAAGCTGGTGTGGCAGGCCGCGCCGAACCATGTGCTGCGTTTGACCTACGACCATCTGGATTCCGACATGACCGGCGACGCCCTGAGCAGCCGGTCCGCGACCGTCCTGTCCGTCACCGCCCATGACGAGACCCGGCGCGACCGCATAAGCGGTGATTGGCGCTTCAATGATTTCGCCGGTCTGAGCGACGGCTCGATCAGCCTGTACTGGCAGGACGCCGAGACGCGGCAGTACACCTTTGAGGATCGCACGCCGGCCGTGGACCGGGCGCGGGACGTCACCTTCGACAACAGGGTCTATGGCCTGGCCGCCCAAGGGGCGCGGGTGTTCGGCGAGACGAGCGCGGTCCGGCACCGCGTCACCTTCGGCGGCGACTGGTCCAAGACGACCCAGGAGGGTCTGCGCGACGGGATCACGCCGCCGGTCGGCGAGACCTTCCCTGTCCGCGCCTTCCCGACGACCGATTTCCAGTTGGCTGGCCTGTTCGTCCAGGACGAGATCGAGGCGCTTGGGGGCGCCCTCAGCATCATCCCCGCCGTGCGCTACGACTGGTACGACCTGTCGCCCAAGGTGGACGCCGAGTTCCCCGCCGCAGCCTCGGGACAGAGCGACGACCATATCTCGCCCAAGCTGGGCGTCGTCTATTGGACCGGCGCGCATCTGGGCGTCTTCGCCAGCTACGGCCTGGGCTTCCGTGCGCCGTCGCCGATGCAGGTGAACAACTATTTCGAGAACCCGGTCTTCGGCTATCGCTCGATCCCCAATCCGAACCTGTCGCCGGAAACCAGCGAAAGCTTCGAGGCCGGCTTCCGACTGCGCGGCATCGACGTGGCCGGGGGCGTGATGCGTCTGAACACCACGGCCTTCGCCACACATTATGACGACTTCATCGACCAGGTGGCGGTCAGCGGCACGGGCGTACCGGGCGTTGATCCTCTTGTCTATCAATACGTCAACCTGACCGAGGTGGACATTCGCGGCTTGGAAGCCCGTGCGGACCTCTATTGGGACAACGGCTTCAGCCTGATCGGGTCGGCCGCCTATGCCGAAGGAGAGCAGACGACCGACGGCCGCCGCACCGAACTCAGCAGCATCGATCCGGTCAAGGTGGTGGCCGGCGTTCACTACGCGGCGCCTTCTGGCGTTTGGGGCGGATCGGCCACCGTTACCTGGTCCGGCAATAAGGATAGGGCCACATACAATCTGTCTTGCGGCGCGGCCTGCTATCTGGGCGACAGCTTCACCCTGCTAGACCTGACCGCCTATTGGAACGTGACCGAACGCGCCACCCTGCGCGCGGGCGCCTTCAACGTCTTTGACGAGACCTACGGCTGGTGGAGCGACGTGCGGGGCCTGTCCGCCGCATCGACCGTCAAGGACGCCTACACCCAGCCTGGCCGCAACTTCGGCCTTTCCCTGACCTTGCGCCTGTAACCGCCATGACCGCACGTACTTCAAGGACACGCCCCATGCGCGCCATTCTGATCGCCGCCGCCCTGTTAGCCGTCGCCCCCGCCTCCCAGGCGCTGGCGACCGCCGCTCAGCCGCCCGTCGCCGCGG
Source organism: Brevundimonas sp. GW456-12-10-14-LB3 (assembly GCF_059424365.1). NCBI lineage: Bacteria > Pseudomonadati > Pseudomonadota > Alphaproteobacteria > Caulobacterales > Caulobacteraceae > Brevundimonas > Brevundimonas sp. GW456-12-10-14-LB3. The sequence continues at coordinate 99,539 of NZ_JBWKZJ010000006.1, read as the reverse complement.
CGACCGACGCCTTCGAGCGGGACCGCCAGGCCATTCTGGCCCAGGCGGGCCAATACCGCGTCCATTTCGACATGCGCGAGAACGTCAGCTTCCGCGCCGACTACGATCCGCTGGAGGAGAAGCTGTCCGGCGGCAGCGAGATCGTGCGGGTGGTCTATGACAAGGGCGACCGGATCAGCCTGCAGCACATCCTGGTGATGGAGCACGACGGCCAAACCATGGTCATAAAACACTGGCGCCAGGACTGGACCTATCAGCCGCAGACGGTCCTGACCTACGCCGGGCCGAACCAGTGGGTGCTGACCCCCGTCCCCGAAGCTCAGCGTCAGGGCGCTTGGTCGCAGACGGTGTGGCAGACGGACGATTCACCCCGTTACGGCGGCGTCGGCCGCTGGACCTATGACAATGGTCTGACGGCCTGGACGTCCGACCCGACCTGGCGACCGCTGGCGCGGCGGGACGCGGTGCGTCATCCGATCTACGACCGCTATCTGGGGACCAATCGCCACATCCTGACGCCGGCCGGCTGGGTGCATATTCAGGACAACATGAAGATGGCCGGCCAGCCGGACGGTGCGCCGGTCGCCGTGGTCCAGGAAGATGTGATCAACACCTACGACCGGAACGACAGCTATTCCCCCAAGCCGGGGGACGACTATTGGGCCAAGACCCAAGGCTTCTGGGCCGCCGTGCGCGACGCCTGGGATGCAGCCATCGTCGCCGGAAACGGAGTCCATCTGCAGCAGGAGGCCGAGACCGGCGCCGTCACTGGAGCGCCGCTGATGGATCTGGCCCAGTCGCTGGCCGACGGCGAAGTCGCTGAGGCCGAGGCCGTCGCCCGGGCTCGCGAGTTGATTGCCCAGGCCACATCAAGCCAGCCCGCCGCCGCCCGTTGAGGTCCGGATCGCCCGCCGCCGACGGCCTCAGCGCCGTTCGGAGGCCGAGGCGTCGCGGATGGCGTTGAACTCGGCTGTCGGCTTCCAGGCCGGCCAGGTGGTGCTGTCGGCCACCGTCAGACCCAGCCGGTACAATAGATCCAGGTTCTGAAGTGCGGCGGTGAAGTCGTAGTCCGCCCGCCATTCGTCCGTCAGCTTGTGATAGTAGCGAGCCATCTGGGCCTCGTAATAGGGTTTGCCCGCTTCGATTCCGCCCTCCACGAAATCACGGCCGCTCCACGGCATCAGAGCCGGCACCCCGCCTGCGGCGAAGTTGAAGTGGTCGGAACGGTAGTAGAAGCCCTCTTCCGGATAACCGTCGCCAGTGACGGTGCGCCCCTGGACGGCGGCGAACCGTCCCAGAACATCTTCCAGTTCGGACTTGCCGACGCCGAAGACCGCCACGTCGCGCGTCGCCGGGGTGAAGGGCAGCATGTCGATGTTGATGTCGGCCGCCGTCTTCGCCAGCGGATAGACCGGGTCGGCCGCATAGGCTTCCGAGCCCAACAGCCCCTGTTCCTCGGCCGTGACGTGCAGGAAGACCACGGTGCGTTCCGGCGCCGGGCCGTTCTTGAAGGCGCGGGCCATTTCGATCAGGCCGGCCGTGCCTGAGGCGTTGTCCCAGGCGCCGTTGAAGATGTCGTCGCCCTCCGCGTCCGGCTGACGCGCCTTGCCGACGTGGTCCCAGTGGGCGGAGTAGAAGACATATTCATCGGGCCGGGTCGTGCCGGTGATCTTGGCCAGCAGATTGTTGGAGTGGATGACCTCGGTCTTTTCGGCGATGTCCACGCTGAGCCGGGCGCCCAGATCGACGCCGCCGCCCAGGCTCGCCGTCTTGCCGCGCGCCAGGGCCTGGGCCAGGACGTCGCCGCCGATGGCCGCCCCGGTCGCCATATTGATCGAACCGGTGAAACGGGCGTCGCGCGCGCCCTTGACCGTCATCACCGGCCGGGTCGCGCCGCCGACGGCGCGGCGCCAGCGGCCCTCGACGTCCTGAAGGCTGATGACGCCGACGGCGCCGCGCTTCAGCGCCTCCTGGGTCTTGTGTTCGCCCGAGCCGTAGAAGTTGGGATCGGCGCCCATGGACTCAGGCTGGCCGCGCAGGATGACCACGACCTTGCCGGTCAGGTCGGTCGAACCATAGTCGTCCCAGCCCCGCTCGGGCGCCACAATGCCGTAGCCGGCGAAGACCAGCGGGGCGTCGGCGACCTTGACCACCGGATCGGCCGGGCCGGCGCGCAGGGTGATGTCTGTGCCCGACGTCAGGTCATGGCTGACGCCGTCGGCGCCGGTCCAGGTCGCCACGGGAGGCCGTTCGGGCGTGAACCGCACCAGATCGACCGGTTGCAGCCAGGAGCCGTCGCGCCCGCCCGGCTCCAGACCCATGGCCTCATACTGGGCCTGCAGATACTCCAGCGTCAGCCGCTCGCCGACCAGGCCGGGGAAACGCCCCTCCAGCCGATCGTCGGCCAGATATTTGATGTGGTCGGACAGGCGCTGGGCGCTGAACTGGGGCGTGGCGGCCGAGGCCACGGCGAAGGCGTCAGTCGCCGGCGTAACGACAGGCGGCGCCACGGGCGCCGTGGCGCAGGCGGCCAGGAGCAGGGCCGCAGCGGCGATGAAGGAAGAACGACGCAGGATCATGAAGGGTCTCAAATAAGAAAAAGCGGGAGGCGCAGCGGGCTTAGCGGCGTTCGGCGGCGGTGACGGCGCGGACGGGACCGAATTCGGAGCCCGACTTCCACTCGGGCCAGTCGCGACTGTTCGCCAGGGCGCGGCCGACGTCATAGAAGACGGTCAGATCCTCGATCATGCCGCTGTAGTCCCAGTCCGCAGACCATTCGTCGGCGGCCTGGTGATAGCGTTTGGCGCCGTATTCGCTGCGCGCCGCCTGGCGTTCGGCGACCGGCTCGTCGCGGAAGTCGCCTCGGCTGCCGGCATAGGCCATCGGCACGCCGCGCTTGGCCAGGGGGAAGTGGTCGGACCGGTAGTAGGTGCCGGCGGAGTTCTCGTAATCCGGCATCAGGGTGCGGCCCTGGGGCTCAATCGCGGCGGCCAGACGCTCGTCGAAGTCCGACTGGCCGTAGCCGGTCACGCCCAGGCCGGTGACACGGCCATAGACGTTCATCGAATCCATGTTGAAGCCCCCCACCGTCCTGGCCAGGGGATAGACGGGGTTGGAAGCGTAGTATTCGGCGCCCAGCAGGCCGCTCTCCTCGGCGGTGAAGCTGATCATCACGATCGACCGTTCGGTGCGGGGGGCGCGGCCGTACATCCGCGCCAGCTCCAACAGGCCCGCCGTGCCCGAGGCGTTGTCCACGGCGCCGTTGAAGATGCGGTCGCCCGTCTCGTCCGGCTCGCCCATGCCGAGGTGATCCCAGTGGGCCGTGTACAGCACCGTCTCGTCCGGACGGGCCGTCCCCGGCAGGCGGGCGATGATGTTATGGGTGGTGACCTGATTGGTCGCCACGTCGAACTCGGTGGAGAAGCCGGCGCCGGTCAGGGGCACGGGCTGGAAGTCGCGGCTCCGAGCCTGGGTCTTCAGGGTCTCGAAGTCCAGACCGGCGCGGCGGAACAGATCGACGGCTACGTCGCGCTGAATCCAGCCCTCGACCGGAACCCGCTCAGCCGCCGCATTCTGGCGCAGGATGTCGAACTGGGGCACGCCCCAGGAGTTGGCGACCGTCTGCCAGCCATAGGAGGCGGGCGCCGTCTCATGGACGATCAGCACCCCGGCCGCGCCATGGCGGGCCGCCTCTTCATATTTGTAGGTCCAGCGGCCGTAGTAGGTCATGGCCTTGCCGCCGAAGGTGTTCAGGGCCGGTTCTTCGAAATCGGCGTCATTGACCAGGACGACCAGCACCTTCCCCCGAAGATCCTGGCCCTTGAAGTCGTCCCAATTCCGCTCGGGCGCGGTGATCCCATAGCCGACGAAGACCAGGGGCGCGTCCTTCAGACTGACGTGCTCGGCTGGGCGGCGGGTGGAGAGAGCGACCTCGCGTCCCTGGGTCATCGGCAGGGTCCAGTCGCCCAGCGTCAGCGCCGCCTGGACGTTGGACTGGGTGAAGCGGTTCAGGATCACGTCCTGGGTCCATTGGCCGTTCGGACCGCCCGGCTGGAAGCCGGCGGCGGCGTACTGGCGGCTCAGATAGTCGATTACCTTCTGTTCGGCCGGGGTGGCGATGCCGCGTCCCTCGAAACTGTCGTCCGACAGGGTTCGAATGTCCTCGGAGATACGGGCTGCGTCGAAAGCCGCGACCGGGCGTGAGCCTTCAAGAGCCGCCGGCGCGGCGCAGGCGGAGAGTGCGGCGCCGGCCATCAGCACGGCGGCCAAGGAAGAACGAATACGCATGAACAGAGGGCCCCACAGCCGCAGAAGAAGGCCGAACCCTAGGCGGGGAAAGCCATCATGTCGATTCCATGTCAGCGGCCAGGATGTCGCAAAACAATGCCCGCCGAAGCGGGCTTCGGCGGGCTGAGTTTCAGTTTTCGTTCGGGCGCGCCTAGTGGGCCACGCCCTTCCAGATGCGGCGATAGCTGGCGTAGGTCAGGCCGGCGAAGATCAGCAGGAAGATGATCACGCCGAAGCCGGCCTGTTTGCGCTCGACCATCTTCGGCTCGGACGTCCAGGCGATGAAGGCCGCGACGTCCTTGGCGTACTGATCCACCGTCTGGGGCGAGCCGTCGTCATAGGTGACCTGGCCGTTCTGCAGCGGCGGCGGCATGGCGATGAAGCCGCCCTCGGGCACATGGTCCGGGTTGCCGGTCCAGAAGGGGGTCAGGTCGCCCTGCATGTAAGGATTATAGTGCTGACCCGGACGGATCTGCAGGCCGGCCGGCGGGGCGCGATAGCCCGACAGCAGGGAATAGATGTAGTCCGCGCCGCCGTGACGCGCCTTGGCCATGACCGACAGGTCCGGCGGCGCCGCCCCGCCGTTGCCGGCGGCAGCAGCGGTGGCGTTGGGATAGGGGGCGCGGAACTTGTCGGCTGGGGTGGCGTCGCGCTGGATCGGCTCGCCCGTCTCGCTGTCGATGTCAGGAACCTGGATCTCCTTGGCCAGGGCCTTCACCACCGGATTGTCGTTCGGATTCGGATATTTCGGATTCCAGAACGGCCCGTGGCGATCGCCCAGGTTCCGGTAGTGCATCAGGTTCATGCTGTGACAGGCGGCGCAGACCTCGTGATAGACCTTGTAGCCGCGCTGCAGCTGGCCCTGGTCATAGACGCCGAAGGGGCCGTCGAAGCTGAAGCCGCCGGAACGGGGGTGGGCCGCCCCGCCCTCCGCCAGGGCGGGCGCCGCCGTCATCAGGCCGAGGGCGGCGACCGCCGAAGCGACCAGTCTGGACATCGACACGCTCATTTTTCCAAAGCTCATGACGCTCAGCCCTTCTTCTCGGGCGAGGCGGGCGCGGCGGCCGGGACGGCGTCGCCCCCCGTCAGGACCGGTTCCGAGATCGTCGCCGGGATCGGCAGCGGCGTCTCCTTCAGCCCCACGAAGGGCAGGATCACCAGGAAGAAGACGAAATAGTAGAGGGTGAACAGCCGCGTCAGCCATAGGTAGGAGTTCACCTCTCCGTCGAACAGGACGAAGCTGGCCATGCCCGGAATGACCGGGGCGTCCGGCAGCTGACCGCCGCACCAGCCCAGGCCGACGCCGACCACCAGGAAGATGAAGAAGAAGGTCCGCATGGTCGGGCGATAGCGCATCGACCGCACCTTGGACGTGTCCAGCCAGGGCAGGACGAACAGGACGCCGATGGCGCTGAACATGGCGACCACCCCGCCGAACTTGTCCGGCACCGCGCGCAGAATGGCGTAGAAGGGCAGCATGTACCATTCGGGCACGATGTGGGCGGGCGTCTGCAGCGGGTTGGCCGGGATGTAGTTGTCGGCGTGGCCCAAGGCGTTCGGCTGATAGAAGACGAAGACGGCGAACAGGATCAGGAACAGGATGATCGCAAAGCCGTCCTTGACCGTGAAATAGGGGTGGAAGGGCAGAGTGTCCTTCTTGGCGCGATCCTTCGGAATGAGGATGCCCACCGGATTGTTCTGACCGGCCGAATGAAGGGCCCAAAGGTGCAGGACCACGCAGCCCAGGATGGCGAAGGGCAGCAGATAGTGCAGGGAGAAGAAGCGGTTCAGCGTCGCATTGTCGATCGCCGGGCCGCCGCGCAGCCAGATCAGGATCGGTTCGCCGACCAGGGGCACGGCGCCGATCAGATTGGTGATGACCTCTGCGCCCCAGAAGGACATCTGACCCCAGGGCAGGACATAGCCCAGGAAGGCCGTGGCGATCATCAGGAAGAAGATCACGCAGCCGATGATCCAGATCATCTCGCGCGGCGCCTTGTAGGAGCCGTAGTACAGCCCCCGCAGCATGTGCAGATAGACGGCGATGAAGAACATCGAGGCGCCGTTGGCGTGGACATAGCGGATCAGCCAGCCGCCGTTGACGTCACGCATGATCCGCTCGACCGAGGCGAAGGCCAGGTCGACGTTCGGCGTATAATGCATGGCCAGAACGATGCCGGTGACGATCTGGGTCATCAGGCACAGGGCCAGGATGCCGCCGAAGGTCCACCAGTAGTTCAGGTTCCTGGGCGTCGGCAGCGACATATAGTCGGCGCCGAAGCGGATGATGGGCAGCCGGGTGTCCAGCCATTTTTCGACGCCCGTTTTCGGGACGTAGGTGGATTCGTGTTCGCTCATTTCCTCCCCCTTCGCCCTCAACCGATCTTAACGCGGGTGTCGGACGTGTATTCGTAGTCGGGCACGACCAGGTTCAGGGGCGCCGGCCCCTTCCTGATCCGACCGGACGCATCGTAGTGCGAGCCGTGGCAAGGGCAGAACCAGCCGCCGTAATCGCCGGCGCCGAAGGTCGGGACGCAACCCAGATGGGTGCAGGAGCCGACCACGACCAGATATTTCTCATGCCCGGACTTGGTGCGCTCCGCATCCGTCTGGGGCGGGCTGCCGACGGCGCCCTCGGTAATGACCTTCTGCAGCTCGGCCGGGGTGCGATAGCGCACGAAGACCGGCTTGCCCTGCCACTTGATCACGACCTGCTGGCCCTCCTGAACCTTGGTCAGGTCGAACTCGATCGAGGCCAGGGCCAGGGTGTCGGCCGCAGGGTTCATCTGATTGATCAGAGGCCAGGCGATCATCGCCCCGGCGCCCACCGCAGCGGCGCCCGCCGCGATATGGATGAAGTCGCGGCGATTCGGATCGCCCTCGCCTTCCGGAATCACACCCGTTTCGGCCACGTTTCACCTCTCGAAGACCGCCGGGACCGCCTGTGTTGGCGCTCCTCTGCTACGGCACGAACCCTAAAAGCGCTGCCCTGTGGTCCCCTCGGCCTGTATTTGCGGCGTTCGCCGCAAGCTGCTGACGTTTCTTGCGAAACGCTCGCAAACAGACCGCGACAAACCCCCAGGTCGCGTATACCTAGGGCTTAGAATGCGTCTCGCCCTTTTTCAACCGGACATTCCTCAGAACGTCGGCGCCTGTATCCGGCTGTCGGCCTGTTTCGGCGTCGCCCTGCACGTCATTGAGCCCACAGGCTTCCGTTTTGACGACCGCGCCATGAAGCGGGCGGCCCTGGATTACGGCCCCCTATCGCACATGACCCGCCATGCGGATTGGGACGCGTTCCAGCGCGAGCGACCCGCCGAACGGCTGGTGCTCTTCACCACCAAGGGGGCGACGACCCTGCCCGACTTCGTCTTCGAACCCACCGACACGCTTCTGTTCGGCAAGGAGACCGCCGGCGCCCCGGACTATGTGCACGCCGCCGCAGACGCGCGCGTGGTGATTCCGCTCAGACCCGAGGCCCGGTCGCTGAATCTGTCGGTCACGGCGGGCATCGCCCTTTGGGAGGGCCTCAGGCAGACGGGCGGGCTAGGCTGACCGTCCGATCTATCCCGACCGCCGCCAGGAAGTCCGCATCGTGGCTGACGACAACAAGGGCGCCGTCATAGGCGCTCAACGCCGCCTCCACCGCCGCCACCGAATCGAGGTCCAGGTGGTTGGTCGGCTCATCCAGCACCAGAAGCTGCGGCGGGCGCGTTCCCGTCATGACGCAGGCCAGGGCGGCCCGCAGCCGTTCACCGCCGGACAGGTCGCCGACCCGCCGATGCGCGGCCGTATTTCGAAACAGGAAGCGTGCCAGGGCCGCCTGGGCTTCTTGGACCGAACCGTCCGGATTCAGCCGCATCCAGGCCTCGACCAAGGTTTCGTGGGGGCGCAGCAAAGCCGCCTCCTGATCCAGCAAGGCTGCGGGAACAGGTCGCTGCACTTGACCCGAAGTCGGTGCAAGATCGCCGGTGATGAGCCGCAGCAGGGTGGTCTTGCCCGCGCCGTTCGGGCCGGTGACGGCGACCCGCTCCGGTCCGGTCAAGGTCAAATCCACAGGACCGACGATCCGCCGCCCGTCCTGTGTCGTCCAGACCGCCCCGCTCAAGGTCGCCACCGTCCGTCCCGCCGCAAGACCCGTGGCGGGCATGGGGATGGTTAGGGTCCGCACCCGCTCCACCCCTTGGCGCGCGGCGGCCAGGGCGGTTTCCGCCTCCGCCGCCTGGCGCGCGGCCAGCAACCGGTCGGCCGCGCCGCTGTTTTCGGCCCGCTCGGCCCGGGCGTCGATCAGAATCCTGGGCATGTCGCCCTTGGCCGCCTTGCGGCGTCCGGCCGCGTCCCGCCGCGCTTTCATCTCCGTGCGACGCTGGGCGTCCGCCGCCACGCGGGCCAGCGTCCGTTCAGCCTCGACCAGGTCGCGTTCGGCCGTTTCGCGCTCAATCGCCTTGCGCGCGACGTAGAGGTCGTAGTTCCCGCCATGGACGGCGACCCCCAGGCCGGACAACTCGACGATGCGATCCATGCGACGCAGCAGATCCCGGTCATGGCTGACCACCACCGCCCCGCCCTTCCAGCGACCCAGCACCTCGGCCACCCAGCGCCGCGCCTGGACATCCAGATGATTGGTCGGTTCGTCCAGCAGGATCAGATCCGGCGCCGCGAGGATCAGGCCCGCCAGCCTCAGCCGGGTCTGTTCTCCGCCGCTGAGGCTCCTCGTCGCCCGGTCCATCGGCAAGCCCTTCAGCCCGACCTCGGCCAAGGCCGAGGCGATCCTGGGCGCCAGCGTCCAGTCGGCGTCGGCCATGTCCTGGGCGTCGCCCTCGCCGGCCAGCAGACGGTGTATCGCCGCCAGGGCGGGCGCGACGCCCAGGGTTTGCCCCGTCGTCTCGTCCCGCGACGGATCGGACCGTTGATCCAGAACGCCGACGGAGGCGGCGCGCGTCACACTTCCCTCGCTGGCCGAAAGGTCGCCGGCGATCAGACGCAGCAGCGTGCTCTTGCCCGCGCCGTTGCGACCGACAACGCCGGTGCGCTCAGGCCCGAACGTCAGGCTCAGATTGTCGAAAAGCGTAACGCCGTCAGGCGTTCTAGCGGCGACCTTGTCGAGGGTCGCGAGCGCGGACGGGAACGCGCTTCGGCTTGGGCTGGTTGGCATGGAGGATCACGAGCAGCATGGCGGACAGGGCGGAACCGGTTGCCAGTGCGATGATCATGATCTTCGAGCCTCCTGCTCAAAACTCGTCAGAGACAGGAGGATGGGTCGTATTTGTGCAATCCGCAAGTCCGGGGAGCCCCTGATATGAACACGCCCGCGCGAAGAGGCGGCCCTGGTTGGACCAAAGGTCCGATGGCGCGGTGCGCGCCCAGCCGCTAAGGACGCCCGGATGCAGACCCCCTTCCGTATCGAAGACGCCGAAGGCGCCGCCGCCCGGCGCGAAGCGGCCGTCCAACGCCTGCGCGTCGAGACGGGGATAGACGAGGCGATGATCGACGCCCTGGTCGAGGGCTTCTACGCCTGCGTCCGCGACGACCGGCTGATCGGGCCGATCTTCGCGGATCGGATCGCCGACTGGGGCCCGCATCTGGCGCAGATGAAGCTGTTCTGGTCGTCGGTCGCCCTGTCAACCGGGGTTTATCAGGGCAGGCCTATGCCCAAACACCTGCCCCTGCCGATCGACGCCCGCCATTTCGACCGCTGGCTGGAGCTTTTCGCCGAGACCGCCCAAAATCTTTGCCCGCCCGTCGCCGCCGCCCACTTCATCGAACGCGCCCGCCGCATCGCCCAGAGTCTGGAGCTGGGCATTGCGACGGCCAACGGCGTGATCCTGGACAAGGACGAACGGTTCGTGCGTCCGGCCGAAGCGTGGACGCCGGAATAGGTCAGGACGACCGGTCTTCGCGCGTGTGAAAAATCCGGCTCACGATCACCTCGGCCCGCTTGATCCGATACCGGATGACATAGCCGGCTCGGCCGAACCGCACGACCATGTCGCGGCCTCCCAACCCGTTCTTCGGCGTCCGCTCGGGAAAATGCTCAAGCGTTCTTAGGGCCTTATCCAGCACATCGGCGGCGTACAAGGCAGCAGCCGGCGCAACGTCAGCCAGGAAGTTCGAAACGCGGATCAGATCGCTGCGAGCGGGCGGCAGCAACCGGACCCTGTATTTCACGACTTCTCCGCCAGCCGCCGAGCCAGATTGGCGTGAAAATCCTTCAAGGCGTCCTCAAGAGGTATGGTGACGCCCGTCCTCTCGTACTCCGCCCACCGTTCGGCGTCCTCTGCGACCCATGCCGCAGGATAGTGTCTTTCATCAAAGACATCGCCGATCACGCCTTCGAGCGTCTGTATGGCGAACTCCATCGGGTCCGCGCCCGCAGCCTCAGCCGCCGCCTTCAGCCGGCGGGCCTGATCCTCATCAAGGTGAATGTCGAAGCCGTCGGCCATGAAGTCACATTATCTCAGGCCGCTGACCGCCGCAATGTTCCCACATTGTTCTTGCTTAAACCGGGCAAATCATCCCCATATAGCGATGTCGCGCCGGAGCCCTCCGGCTCCTCTCGGCGTTTCCCGGACCGCATGACCGAAAAGCACAACTTCATCCGCGTTCGCGGCGCCCGCGAGCATAATCTCAAGGGCGTGGACATCGACATTCCGCGCGAACAGCTGGTGGTGATGACCGGCCTGTCGGGCTCGGGCAAGTCGTCCCTGGCCTTTGACACCATCTACGCCGAGGGCCAGCGCCGCTATGTCGAGAGCCTGTCGGCCTATGCCCGCCAGTTCCTGGAGCTGATGGGCAAGCCGGACGTGGATCTGATCGAGGGGCTGTCGCCGGCCATTTCCATCGAACAGAAGACCACCTCCAAGAACCCGCGCTCGACCGTCGGCACGGTGACTGAGATCCACGACTATATGCGCCTGCTGTGGGCGCGGGTGGGCGTGCCCTATTCGCCGGCCACCGGACTGCCGATCGAGAGCCAGACCATCAGCCAGATGGTCGACAAGCTGACGGCCCTGCCGGACGGCGAACGCATCCTGCTGCTGGCCCCGGTCGTGCGCGGCCGCAAGGGCGAGTACAGGAAGGAAATCGCCGAGTGGCAGCGCCAGGGCTTCCAGCGGCTGAAGATCGACGGCCAGTTCTACCCCATCGACGAAGCCCCGACCCTGGACAAGAAGTTCAAACACGACATCGACATCGTCGTGGACCGGATCGTGACGAAGCCGGATCAGGAAGGGCGCTACGCCGACAGCCTGCAGACGGCGCTGAGCCTCGCCGACGGCATCGCCACGGCGGAATGGGCCAGCGTCGCCGAGGGCGAGACAGCGCCGCGCACCCTCGTCTTTTCTGAACGGTTCGCCTGCCCGGTCTCGGGTTTCACCATCTCGGAGATCGAGCCGCGGCTGTTCTCGTTCAACAATCCCTTCGGCGCCTGTCCGGTGTGCGACGGCCTGGGGGTCAAGCTGGCCTTCGACGCCGACCTGGTGATCCCGGACCGCGACAAGAGCCTGCACAAGGGGGCGGTGGCGCCGTGGGCGCGCGGCCCCTCCCCTCTCTATACCCAGACGCTTCAGTCGCTGAGCCGCCACTACGGCTTCTCGATGGACATCGCTTGGCGCGATCTGCCGGCCCAGGCGCACAAGGCGATCCTGCACGGCACGGGCGCCGAGAAGATCAAATTCACCTATGACGACAACGCCCGCAAATACGAGGTCTCTAAGCCGTTCGAGGGCGTCCTGCCGAACCTGGAGCGGCGCTGGCGCGAGACCGACAGCGCCTGGGTGCGCGAGGAACTGGCCCGCTACCAGTCCGAGACCCCCTGCGAGGCCTGCGGCGGCAAGCGGCTGAAGCCCGAGGCCCTGGCCGTCAAGGTCGGCGGCGAGGACATCGCCGATATCTCCATGCTGTCGATCTCCAAGGCCTACCTCTGGTTCTCGACCCTGGAAGAGAGCCTGACAGAGAAGCAGATGGAGATCGCCCGGCGCATCCTGAAGGAGATCTGCGACCGGCTGCGGTTCCTGAACAACGTCGGTCTGGACTATCTGAACCTGTCCCGCTCGTCCGGCACCTTGTCGGGCGGAGAGAGCCAGCGCATTCGTCTGGCCTCGCAGATCGGTTCGGGCCTGACCGGCGTCCTCTATGTGCTGGACGAGCCCTCCATCGGCCTGCACCAGCGCGACAACACCCGCCTGCTGGAAAGCCTGAAAGGGCTGCGCGACCTGGGCAATTCGGTCCTTGTGGTCGAGCACGACGAGGAAGCCATCCTGACCGCCGACTATGTCATAGACATGGGTCCGGCCGCCGGCGTCCACGGGGGCACGGTCTGCGCCGAGGGCACGCCGCGACAGGTTATGGCCAATCCCAACAGCCTGACCGGCAAATATCTGACCGGCGAACGGGAGATCGAAATTCCTGCCGATGGCCGCCGTCCGGTGGACCGCAAGCGGATGCTGAAGATCTCTGGCGCCAGCGGCAACAATCTGAAGAGCGTCACCGGCGAAATCCCGGTGGGCCTGTTCACCTGCATCACCGGCGTATCCGGAGGCGGCAAATCGACCTTCACCATCGAGACCCTGTACAAGGCCGCCGCGCGTCGCCTGAACAATGCGTCGGACGCCCCCGCCCCCTTCGACCGCATCGAGGGGCTGGAGCATTTCGACAAGGTCATCGACATCGACCAGTCGCCGATCGGCCGCACCCCGCGCTCCAATCCCGCCACCTACACCGGCGCCTTCGGCCCCATCCGCGACTGGTACGCCGGCCTGCCGGAATCCAAGGCGCGCGGCTACGGCCCCGGCCGTTTCAGCTTCAACGTCAAGGGCGGCCGCTGCGAGGCCTGCCAGGGCGACGGCGTCATCAAGATCGAGATGCACTTCCTGCCCGACGTCTACGTCACCTGCGACGTCTGCAAGGGCAAGCGCTACAACCGCGAAACGCTGGAGATCGTCTTCAAGGGCAAGTCGATCTCGGACGTCCTGGACATGACGGTCGAGGAGGCCGCCCAGTTCTTCAAGGCCGTGCCGCCGATCCGCGACAAGATGCTGACGCTGGAGCGGGTGGGCCTCGGCTACGTCAAGGTCGGCCAGCCCGCGACCACCCTGTCCGGCGGCGAGGCCCAGCGGGTCAAGCTGTCCAAGGAACTGTCGAAACGCGCGACCGGCCGGACCCTCTACATCCTCGACGAGCCGACCACCGGCCTGCATTTCGAGGACACCCGCAAACTTCTGGAAGTGCTTCAGGAACTGGTCGAGGCGGGCAACACCATCGTGGTGATCGAGCACAATCTCGACGTCATCAAGGTGGCGGACTATCTGCTCGACTTCGGGCCGGAAGGCGGCGACGGCGGCGGCGAGATCGTCGCGGTCGGCACGCCGGAACAGGTGGCGGAGAATGAGGCCAGCTGGACCGGAAAATACCTCAAGGAGGTGCTGGATCGCCACGAGACCCGGCGCAAGGCGCGGGTCGCGGCCCTGGGTCAGGCGGCGACGCCCCCGCCGGCGAAGCGGAAGCGGGTCAAGGCCTCGGCCTGAGGTTTTACTCCAGACGCTGAAACGTCTCCGTCAGCCCTCCAGCTGCTTCAAGATCGCCGCGAACGGACTCCAAAGCAGGACGGTGATCAGTGCGAAACCGAGCGCCATCAGCGTCATCAGCAGCAGGGCCGCCAAACCCGCGCCCGCGCCGGAGCCGGACATGGCCGCCGCCATAGGCCAGGCGACGAGGGCCAGCAGCAGACCGACCAACAAGGCCATGGCGACGGCGAGCACATTCACGCCGATCAGAGGCCAGACGATGGGGCCGCTGCGCTTCCATCCCTCCACGAGAGGAAGGCCGCGCCGCAGCACCGTGAGAGGCGGGACCAAGCTGAGTCGAGCCGCCACCCATAGACCCAGTGCAAAGGCGATCAGATTCACGACGACGCTTCCCGCCAGACCGATCGCCGCGTCGGCGCCCCGAGTGGCAAGGTCTGCTCCGACGTTCAATACGAGCTGAACGACGACCAGAATAATCAGAACCCCCAACATCCGAGCCTCGGTCTTGCCCAGTCGCAGGAAGCCGAACCGTCGTTTCTCAGGCTCAAGCACTGCGCGGTAGACGGCCGGCGCGACGAGGGCCTGGGCCAACAGCAACGGCGGCATGAATCCAGCCATGGCCAAGCCGAAGGCTTGTAGCGCTTCTGGCGACAAGGCGTTGATATCGCCGTTGGCGGCCTGCAACTCGGCCATATGGGGCATGATTGCGGGCGCCGCGAGCAGGCTGCTCAATATGAGCCCGATCAGCCAGACCATCGACCAGAGGAGAACCGCCGCCGGGTTCTGGCGCGTCACGCGAAACCCCTCGAATGCGGCGTCGGTGGCGGAAAAACTCATGATCGAACTCCAGATCAGATTCGGCGCGACTCTAGCCCATCCCGTCGTCGGCGTCCGGTCCCAGACGCCCCTATCCCGAACCCTTTGTTGCAATTCGTTCTCACTTGCATACTCTGCCTCGGCCTATGAGGACGACCATGACCCGACATCCCCTCCACGCCGGCCTTTTGGCCTCCCTTCTGTCCGTCTGGGGCGCGGGCGTGGCCCAGGCCCACTCCCCCTATCTTCGGCCCAATCTGTTCGACGCGGGGCGGCGCGATCATGTGACCGTCGAGGCGGCCTTTACCGAGGAGGTGTTCAACGCCGAGGTCGCCATGCGGTCCGACGGCTTCCATGTAGTCGGGCCAAACGGCGACACGCCGATCAGCGCCGTCACCTATCTGCGCGATCTGGCGGTGTTCGAGGCGCCGACGCCGGTGGACGGCCTCTATCGTCTGTCATCCGGCCCACGCGCCGGCCGCACGACCAAGATGTACCACACCCCCTCCGGCTGGAAGATGGTCGGCGAAGAGGATGCGCCGCCCCCGCCCGGCGCCGAACTGGTCGATGTCCAGAGCATCACCGTCGCCGAGGCCTATGTTATGCGGGGCGTCCCCGACGAGGCGGCGCTGAAGCCCACCGGCCAAGGGCTGGAGCTTCAGCCTCTGATCCAGCCGAACCAGATCGTCGCCGGCGAGGACGCGACCTTCCGCCTGCTGTTCGACGGCCAGCCCCTGGCCGACGCGCCTGTCACCGTCTTTCGCGAAGCCGGCCAGTACGACGGCAAGACGATCGAGACCGAAACCGCCACCGACGCCTCCGGCGTCCTGACCCTGCGGGTCTCGGCGCCCGGCGCCTATATGACCCAGGTCCGCTACCGCACCGCCGCCCCGGCAGGCAGCCCCACCCCCTACCGCAGCTACACCCACACCCTGACCTTCACCGCCGACGCGGGGTGAAGGCGGAGGGGACCGTCATGTCGCGCCCTTTAGGCCGGGCAGCGCGTTTCGGTCTGGCTGGCATCCAGCTTGATCTCGGAGACCGAGACGGTCATCGCACCGCTGGTCGCCATGTGGAACGGAACCTCGACGCGCGACAGGTCCCCGCCGTCGGTGCGGAAACAGGTCAGGGGAATGCGGGCTTCGCGCCACTGGCCGACGGGGGCAGAGCGCAACAGGCCGGTCAGGTCCACCGCTCCGCCGCCCAGTTTGAACGCCACCGGGGCGGACGGCGCGACGTCAACACGATAGCGGAAGCCCAGGGCGACGGCGCCGTTGGCTTGGCGCGTCAGATCAACGGGCGTGCCCCAGATCTCGACGCTGGCCGGCCCGGTTCCCGCAAAGGCGAACTGCTGACCGCTCTCCTGGGCCAGGTCGTCTACCGGGCGTGAGGCGACGCCGGCGCGCGGGCTGGTCGTCGTCTTGGCCGTGCCGGGTCGGGTCTGACCTCCTGCGTCGTTCAGCAGCAGGCTCCAGGGCGAGACGAACCGGCCGTCGACGAAATAGCGATCCAGATTGGTCGCCTGGGCCGAGACCCCGCTCTCCTCCGACAGCATTCCGACTCGCGCCGGGGCGGCGTAGGTCAGGCCGTAGCCATAGGCGAACTGCGGATCATAGCCGGGCTGGCCGTGGTTCAGCGGCGTTCCCGTCGCATCCTTGGGCCAGCTGAAGGACAGTTTGCCGTGGAAGTCGTGGCGCGGTTTGCCGTCGGCTCGGCCCACCAGGACGTCGGCGATCCCCCCGCCTTCGGTCCCCGGCAGCCAGGCGGCCACAAAGGCGTCCGAGGCGTTGATCTCCGGATTGGTCCACATCGGCCGCCCGGACAGGAAGACCGACACGGTCGGAATCCCCGCCGCCTTCAGCCGCTTCAGCGTCTCCAGCGGCGCGGTCGGGACATAGTCTAGATTGTCCACGTCGCCTTGGAACTCGGCATAGGGGGTCTCGCCGAAGACGACGATCGCCACATCCGGTTTTTGGGTGAAGGACCCGTCCGCGCTCAAGGTTGCGGTCCCGCCGCCGGCCTTCACCGCCTCTTCGATCCCGCTCCAGATCGACTGGCCCTGGGGGAAGTCGGCATTCGTATTGCCCGTCCCCTGCCAGCTCAGGGTCCAGCCGCCCGAGGCCTGGCCGATGTCGTCAGCCGCCGTCCCCGCCACAAGCACCCGCGCATTGGCCCGAACCGGCAGGACGCCGTCATTCTTCAACAGCACCAGCGACTTGCGCACCGCCTCGCGCGCCAGGGCGCGGTGCGCGGGTGAAGCCAGCTCCTCGAACCGGCCTTCCATCGGCCGCGCCGGTTCGAACAGGCCGGTCTTGACCTTGGCCACCAGAATGCGACGCACCGCCTCGTCCACCCGCGCCATAGGGATCTCGCCCGACCGGGCCTGGGCCAGGGTCGAGGCGTACAGCGGCTTCCAGCTGTCGGGCGCCATCAGCATGTCGATGCCCGCGTTGACCGCCAGGGCGCAGCTCTCATTGGTGCAGCCCGGCAGTTGGCCGTGCGCGTTCCAGTCGGAGACGACGAATCCCTTGAACCCCAGCGGCCCGCGCAGGACATCGGTCAGCAGGGTCGGATTGCCTGAGTGCTTGTAACCGTTCCAGCCCGAGAAACTGGCCATGATCGACAGCACGCCCGCGTCGATGGCCTGGACGTATCCGCCCAGGTGGACGTCGATCAGCTCCTGCTCCGTGCCCCGGAAATCGCCCTGATCCTCGCCCTCGAAGGTGCCCCCGTCGGCCAGGAAATGTTTGGCCGATCCGGCGATATGGCCGGGCGCCAGCGGCCGCCCCGGCTGCAGCTCGCCCTGAAGGCCCAGGGTCATCGGCCCGGCGTAGGACCGCTGGACCTCGGGGTCTTCGGCATAGCCCTCATAGGACCGACCCCAGCGGTCGTCGCGCGGCACGGCCAGGGTGGGGCCGAAGGTCCATTCGGCCCCCGTCACCGCCACCTCCAGCGCCGTGGCCTCGCCGATGCGTCGGATCAGGTCCGGATCGCGCGCGGCGCCCAGGCCGATGTTGTGCGGGAAGATGGTGGCGCCGGGGACATTGTTGTGCCCGTGAACCGCGTCGATGCCGTAGATCAGCGGGATCACCGTCCCGCCCCGGCTCTCGTTGGCGGCGCGGAAGGCGCGGGCCAGGTCCAGCCATTTCTGCGGCGGCGCCTTGTCGTCGCCCCAGGGGCCGGAGCTGCCGCCCGCCAGGATCGAACCCAGCGGATAGGTCTTCAGATCGTCGGGGGTGATGGCCGAAATATCGGCCTGGATCAGCTGACCGACCTTCTCCTCCAGCGTCATCCTGGCCATCAGTTCGGAGACGAAGGCCTCGGTGCGGGCGTCGGATATGGCGGCCGGGGTCGCGGCCTGCGGCCACAGGGCCGGGTGAGCACGCGACGCTTCGGGAACCGTCGCCGTCTGGGCCAGGGCCGGCGCGCCCCCGCTCACGGCCAGGGCCAGCACCATCAGGGACACAGTCGCGCGCATCGGATTTCCTCTCGGGATGAACCAGGAGGACGTGCGTCTGACGGATCGGAAAACAGGCGGACGGGCGCGACGGAACGGCGACGTCCCGACCCTTGCCCCTCAGCGCGTCTGCTCCCGAGCGATCGAACCGCCGCCCTTCGGCGCGATTAGGGCCGGGCCGGCGCAACCCGTCAAGCCATTTTTGAGAACGTTCTCACAACCGCCCTGCGCGCGATGTCGCAGGGCGGTCGGCGCGCGCGACTTAGGCCGGCAGGTCTTCGGCCAGGATGGCCATTTCGAACATGAAGGAGCCTTCCTCATCCTCGTCCTCGAAGACGACGCCGATGAACTCGTCTCCGACATAGACTTCGGCCGAGTCATTCTGCTTGGGACGGGCCTTCACGATGATGCCGCCGGTGTTGAAGGTGCGCTTGAGGTGGGCCTCGATGCGCTTCAGGTCAGTGTCTTTCACGGGGGCCTCATGGTCTTGGGTTGGCCGCGGACCCTAGAGACATCGGGGCTTCAGGGGAACCGGCGACGCGCATTTTCCCCAATCCGCCGCAGGTCCATCACATCCGGCCCCTCGCCTTTCGCTCCGCACGTGCGCGAGCGCCGGCCCTTTCGACGAGATGTCCAAAGATTCACGTGACCATCCCGAGTTTCCGCCAATATTGATCAGAGGCTGAATTCCAGGAATACCAGTATGAACCGACGGCTGGTTCTAACGTCCGTCCTCGCAAGCCTCGCCCTGGGCGACGCGGCTATTGCTCAGGCGTCCGGCCCCATAGGCGCCGCAGACGTGGTCGGCGAATGGTCGCTGTTGGTCACGCCCGCTCCCGACAGCGAAAACAGGATCACATTCAAGGGCAAGGATGGAAACGAACGGCTGAACTTTCCACTCAGGATCACAGCCCAGCCCAGAGGCCGTCTCGCCTGCGTGCTGGACGGCGAATCCGCAGAGTGTCGGATTCGAAACGGGGACCTGATCGTCGTTTATTCCGGCGGCGGCGTAAGGCTGATCTATACGCTGACGGACCGAGCGCGTGACGGCTTCAGAGGCTCGGCAGCGATGCGGGTGCGCCTCTTGCCGGTCGGCGGCCGCATCGGCGATGTCCGAATGGTTCGCCGCTGACGGCAGGGATCAGGAGCGCGGAAGGTCCGCTCGGCTCCTCCTCAGATCACGAAGTCGTACACCACCTCTGCCAGCGTATGGTCCATGGTCCGGGCCGGTTCGGCGCCGGTGGGGCAGTTGACCAGGCGCGCCGGCACCCCGGCCACGGTGCAGCCGGACGGCACAGGCTTCAGCACCACCGAGCCCGAGGCCACCTTGGCGTAGTCGCCGATATGGATATTGCCCAGCACCTTGGCGCCGGCGCCCAGCAGGACGCCCTTGCCGATCTTGGGGTGGCGGTCGCCGCGCTCGGCCCCCGTGCCGCCCAGGGTGACGCTGTGCAGCATGGAGACGTCGTCGCCCACGACCGCCGTCTCGCCGATGACGATGCCGGTGCCGTGGTCCAGGAACAGCCCCTGGCCCAGCCGCGCGGCCGGATGGATGTCCAGCTGGAACAGTTCGGAGATCCGGCTCTGGAAGTGGAAGGCCAGGGTCTCGCGGCCCTGGCCCCACAGCCAATGGGCCACACGCCAGCCCTGCAAGGCCTGGAAGCCTTTGAAATAGAGGAAGGGCTGCAACAGATTGCGGATGGCCGGATCGCGCTCGGCCACTGCGCGCAGATCCGCCTCGGCCGCCGCGACCATGGCCGGATCAGCGGCGAAGGCCGACAGGCAGACCTCGCGCACCGACATGGCGCTCATTTCCGGATCGGCCAGTTTGCGCGCGATCTGGAAGCTGAGGGCGCCGGCCAGATCATCGTGCGACAGGATGACGGCGTTCATCTGCGATCCCAGCTGGGGCTCCTCGCGCGAGGCGGCCTCGGCGGAGGCGCGCAGCTGGCGCCACACGCTGTCAGTTTCCGCGACGACTTCAAGCTTGGGCATGCCGGACTCCTTCGGCGACATCATACCCGCCCCAGCATGGCCTTAGCCAGCGCCGGAGGCAGGGCTCCATTCAAGGCCATATGATAGGCCTTATACGCCGTCGCCACCGTCAGGCTGTCCCGCACCGTCCCGCGCCCGACTTCGTCGAGCAGATCCAGGAACGGCACGCGCACGACGGCGATCACCTCGGTCGGGTCCGGCGCGACCGGCACAGGCCGCAGGCCCCAGGCGATCCAGGTATGCGCCATCTCGGTCGTGACCGAGTTCGACAGCTCCATCGTCAGGGCCGGCGTCCAGTGGGCGGCCTCCAGCCCCGCCTCCTCGACCAGCTCCCGCCGGACGCCGTCGAACGGATCCTCGTCGAGGGAGGCCCCGCCCTCGGGCATCTCCCAGGAATAGTTGGCGAAGGCGAACCTCTGCTGCCCGACCAGAACCACCGTGCCGTCGTCATGCACCGGCAGCACCCCGGTCGCGACATTCTTGGGCCGCATCACCGCATAGTCCGCCAGCCGACCCGTCGGGGCGATCACCCGGTGTCGGGTCAACCGCATCCACGGATTCTCGAACACCGTCTCCTCGGTCTCGCTGCGCCAGGCCGGCGGCTTGGCCAGGCCGGCGGCCCATTTCGGTTCGTCGGAATTGCTCATGCCTCAGCTATGGCGGACGGCGGGGGGAAAGCCTAGCTAGACCGCATGACCCCGCCGCCCCTCTTTTCGTTGAACGCCGCCCTGCCCGCACCGGTCCCGTCGCAGGAGCTGCGCGATCGGCTGGCCACACGCCGCTCCGCCCCGGCCCAGGCCCTGACCAGCCCCGGCCCGACCGAGGCCGAACTGGATCAGATCCTGACCCTGGGCGCCCGCACGCCCGATCACGGCAAGCTGTTTCCCTGGCGGTTCGTGGTCCTGGGGCCGCAGAGCCGCGGGGAAATCGCCGAAAAACTGTCCGGCCTTGCGCAGACCCAGGGCCGTCCCGCCAAGGAGCAGGCGGTCCTGGCCAAGCTGACCGCCGCCCCCGTCACCATACTGGTCATCTCGGCGCCCGTGCCCGACGCCAAGCCGCTCTGGGAGCAGCAGATGTCGGCCGGCGCGGTCTGTATGAATCTGGAGCATGCGGCCGGCGCCTTCGGCTATGCTTCCAGCTGGATCACGGACTGGTACAGCTATGACGCCCAGGCCACAGCCCTGTTCGGCCTGACCGACGGCGAGGCGGTCGCCGGCTTCATCCATATCGGAACCCTGAACGAACCGGCCCTGGAACGCCCCCGCCCCGACATGGCGGCCAAGGTCACCCGCCTGCCCTAGATCTGGACAGGCCTTGTCGTTAATCTTTTCCCTCTAAGCGTCAGACCCTTAGCTGTAGCGAGTGGTCCGATGTCCTGTGTGGGTTGCAAAGATGGGGCGGGGTTCGACCTGCCCATCACCATGGCTTTCCAGCCCATCGTCAACGTCTCAACACAGACAGTCTTCGCCTACGAGGCGCTTGTGCGGGGCAAGGACGGCGCCGGCGCCGGTCAGGTGCTGGCTCAGATAGCTGACCACAACCGCTACGCCTTCGATCAGGTCTGTCGCACCACCGCGATCGAACTGGCGGCCGGGCTCGACATGGCGGCGACGGGCGCCAACCTGTCGATCAATTTTCTGCCCAATGCGGTCTATGAGCCGCGCGCCTGCATCCGCGCCACCCTGGCGGCGGCGATGCGAACAGGCTTCCCCGTGAACAAGATCATCTTTGAGTTCACCGAGAGCGAGGCGATGGACGCCGACCACATCCTGAACATCCTGCGCTCCTATCGCGCCATGGGGTTCAAGACGGCCATCGACGACTTCGGCGCCGGTTACGCGGGCCTGGGTCTGCTGACCCTGTTCCAGCCGGACATCGTCAAGCTGGACATGGCCCTGATCCGCGACATCGACACCGATCCGGTCAAACGCACCATCGTGCGCAACACCCTGAACATGCTGCGCGATCTGGGCGTTGAACCGGTCTGCGAAGGTATAGAGACCCCGGCCGAACACGACGTCCTGCGCGACTTGGGCGTCGATCTGATGCAGGGCTATCTGTTGGCAAGACCGGCGCTTGAGGCCCTGGGGCTGGTCGCCTGGCCCCGCGCCGCGTCACTGGCCCGCACCGCCTGACGGTTCTTCCTCCGGCCGGTGCACCAGCGAGACCAGCACCACCGAAATGATCATCAGCAGGAACCAGGCGCCCAGCTTTTGCAGGGACACCGGCTCCCAGCCCCCGTCCTGCCCCGGATAGGTCCAGGCCCGCGCGAAGGTGCCCAGGTTCTCGGCGACCCAGATGAACAGGGCCACCAGCCCATAGCCCAGCAGCAGCGGCATCGACCGCCGACGCCGGTCCGCCGTGAAATAAAACCGCCCCCGCCCGAACAGCAGGGCCGTCGCCAGAAACAGAACGATCCGCACATCCGGCAGCCAGTGATGGGCGAAGAAGTTCACATAGATGGCCGCCGCCAGCAGCCAGGTGGTCCACAGCGGCGGATACCGCCGCACCCGGATATGAAAAATCCGCTGCACCCGCGCGATATAACTGCCCACCGCCGCATACATGAAGCCCGAGAACAGGGGCACGGCGCCGATGCGCAGCAGACTGTCCTCCGGATAGACCCACGACCCGTGCGCCGTCTTGAACAGCTCCATGATCGTTCCCGCCACATGGAACAGGAAGATCACCCGCGCCTCCTCCCAGCTCTCCAGCCGCAAAACCAGCATGGCCGCCTGGATCACCACCGCCCCGACCGCCAGAAAATCATACCGCGAGATCGGCGCCTGATCGGGCCACCACAGGAAGGTGCCGACGATCAACCCCAGCATCAGCCCCCCGAACAGACACGCCCACCCCTGTTTCAGCCCGAACCAGAGGAATTCGTAGGCGTAGCGACGCGGACGAGACCGGTCGGCCCAGGTCTGGGCGCGCGTGAGGAGACGGCGCCCCCAGGCTTCCAGAGGCAAGGAGGAACTTCGCGACATGCCCAAGGCTTAGCCCAAGCCGGCGGACTTGCCATCCGCTGTCGATCAACTTAAGCCTCGGCCCGCGATGCGACGCCCTGGGCCCTCCCTGTCAGCCGGTCTGAAGCTGGTTTTGCAGCTGGTGCTGGCGCTTGTCGCCTTTGCGCCGGCGGCGTCGGCCCACGCCTGCGCCGAAGCGAACTGCGCGGCAGTCGCTGTCGTCGGCGAAGCCGTTTCGGATCAGGACCAGGGCTGCATCGATTGCGGGCCTGCCTGCGCCAACGGCTGCTGCCACGCGCCTCACCCCGCATATAGATCAGACCCGATCCTGATCCAGACGCTGGCTCACACAGCCGCGCGTCACGCCTGGCGTCAGTCGCCGGAACCTACGCCGGTCGATACCGCCGGCCCCGACCGCCCCCCGCGCGTCTGATCCCGCCAGGGCCGCACAGGCCCACTTCGCCTCGTCCGCGTCGTTCCGCTGCTGGGTGGAGCGCGCCTATCGTCGTCAGGGCCGGCCCGTGCGCCGGCCGAGGATCAGATCATGACCATCGCCTATCATCTCCTGGCCGGAGTCGCCTTCGCGACTCTGCTGCCCGCCGCCGCCGCCCTCGCCCAAGACCAGAGCCAGACCTCGCCATACCCGCCCCAAACACCGCCCGCCGAAGAAGTCGCGGAGCTGGAGGAGATCTTCGTCGTCTCGACCCGCTCCCGCCGCCGCGTTCAGGACGAGCCCGTCCGGATCGAGGTGCTGAACGAAGAGGAGATCGCCGAAAAGCTCATCATGCGTCCAGGCAACATCTCGATGATCCTGGCCGAAACCGGCGGGGTGCGCGTCCAGGTCACCTCCCCCGGACTGGGATCCGCCAACGTCCGCGTTCAAGGCATGAGGGGTCGCTACACTCAGTTGCTGGCCGATGGCCTGCCCCTTTACGGCGGCCAATCCTCGTCCCTGGGCCTGCTGCAGATCCCGCCCAGCGATCTGGGGCAGGTCGAGGTGATCAAGGGCGCCGCCTCGGCTCTATACGGCGGACAGGCTTTGGGCGGCGTGGTCAATCTGATCTCCCGCCGACCGGGCGAAACCCGCGAAGGCGAGTTGATCCTGAACGCCACTTCGCGCGACGGTCAGGACGTCTCGGCCTACGCCGCTGCTCCCCTGTCTTCAGACTGGAGCGGCTCCGTCCTGGCGACCTACAATCATCAGGCGATCCAGGACCTGGACGACGACGGCTGGATCGACATGGCCGGCTACACGCGCTGGTCGGCCCGGCCGCGGCTGTTTTGGAACGGCGACGACGGCGCGACCCTGTTCCTGACGGCAGGCGGCATGACCGAGCGGCGGCGGGGCGGCACGCGCGACGGCGCCCTGGCCCCCGACGGTCAGCCCTTCCGACTGGATCAGGAGACTGACCGCCTGGACGCCGGCGCCGTCTATGAACGGCCTCTGGGCGACAGCGCCTGGCTCCAGGCCCGCGCGTCCGCCGTCGAACAGAGCCACCGCCACCGGTACGGCGATCTGATCGAAGAAGACCGCCACCAGACCTTCCTGGTGGAGTCCTCCGTCTCGGCCGAGGCTATGGGCGCCGACTGGATGGGCGGCCTGGTATGGCAGGCGGATGACTACGCCTCGGACGCCTTCCCGGCCTTCGACTATCGCTACACGGCCCCGGCCGTTTTCGCCCAGGTCGAACGCGACTGGACCGAGGATCTGACGGTTTCGGCCAGCGCCCGCTATGACGACCACAGCCGCTACGGCGGTCAGTTCAGCCCGCGATTGTCCCTGCTTTGGCGACCGGGTCCGTGGACCGTGCGGGGTTCGTGGGGACGCGGCTTTTTCGCCCCTACGCCCTTCGTGGAGGAGACCGAGGCTGCGGGCCTGTCGCGGCTGGAGCCCATCGCCAATCTGGAGGTGGAAACGGCCTCGACCGCCTCGCTGGACCTGGGCTGGGCCAGAGGATCTTGGGAGACCAGCCTGACGCTGTTCGGGTCGGACATAGACGACGCAGTGCGGCTTCAGCCTGTCTCCGCCGACCGAGCGCGGCTGATCAACGTGGACGGCGTCACCCGCACCCGTGGGGTCGAGCTGCTGGGCCGCTGGCGCCGGGCGCCTTTCGTGCTCACCGCCAACTACATGTATCTGGACGCCGACGAGCCGGAGGAAGCAGGATCTGCGCGGCGCGACACGCCGATGACGCCGCGTCATTCGGCCGGCTTCGTGGCCATGTGGGAGGAACACGATCGCGGCCGCCTCGGCTTCGAGGCCTATTACACAGGCGCCCAGCCGCTGGACGACGATCCCTACCGCGATCGCGGCGAGGCCTACTGGGAGCTGGGGCTGTTGGGCGAGGTGGTTCTGGGTCGCTACCGCCTGTTCCTGAACCTGGAAAACATTCTGGACGAACGCCAGACCCGGAGCGATTCCTTGCTCAGGCCGACCCGCACGGCGGACGGCCGCTGGACAACCGACGCCTGGGCCCCGTTGGAGGGGTTCGTCGCCAACGCCGGGGTCCGTATCCGTTTCGGCGGTTGATCCAGACGTCGCGGGCGGGGTGCGATCTCACCCCCGCCCGCGATAGGTCGGCACGCCCTGGTCCGGCAGCCACAGGCCCTCGGGCGCCGGGCCCGTCTGCCAGAAGACGTCGATCGGTATCCCCCCGCGCGGATACCAATACCCCCCGATCCTCAGCCATTTCGGCTCCAGCAGATCCGCCAGCCGCCGGCCGATGGCGACGGTGCAGTCCTCGTGGAAGGCGCCGTGGTTGCGGAAACTGGTCAGGTACAGTTTCAGGCTCTTGGACTCGACCAGCCAGTCGCCCGGCGCATAGTCGATGACGATATGGGCGAAGTCCGGCTGGCCCGTCACCGGGCACAGGCTGGTGAACTCGGGCGCTGTGAACCGGGCCAGATACAGCGTATCCGCATGCGGGTTCGGCACCCGTTCCAGCACGGCCGTCTCGGGACTGGTCGGGGCGGCGGTCTGGGCGCCCAGCTGGCTGAGGTTGTCGGTGTAGTGGGTCATGGCGCGCCTCAGATCAGGCCGGCCAGGGGCGACGACGGGTCGGCGTACATCCGCTTGGGCATCCGCCCCGCCAGATAGGCGTCGCGACCGGCGATCACGGCGTGCTTCATCGCGCGCGCCATGCGGATCGGATCCTTGGCCCCGGCAATGGCGGTGTTCATCAAGACGGCGTCGCAGCCCAGCTCCATCGCCCGGGTGGCGTCCGAGGCCGTGCCCACTCCGGCGTCCACCAGAACCGGCACCTTGGCCTGTTCGACGATCAGCCGGACATTGACCTCGTTCTGGATGCCGAGCCCAGAGCCGATCGGGGCGGCGGCCGGCATGATGGCGGCGGCGCCGGCGTCTTCCAGCCGCTTGGCCATGACCACGTCGTCGGTGCAATAGACCATGACGTCGAACCCGTCCTTGATCAGCATGTCCAGGGCCCGCAGGGTCTCGACCATGTCGGGATACAGGTGGGCGGTGTTGGACAGGACCTCCAGCTTGACCAGACTCCACCCCCCCGCCTCGCGCGCCAGGCGCAGGGTGCGCACCGCGTCCTCGCCGGTGAAACAGCCGGCGGTGTTGGGCAGGAAGGTGAAACGGTCGGGCTTCACATAGTCGACCAGCATCGGCTGGTTCGGATCGGTCAGATTCACCCGGCGCACGGCCACGGTCACGATCTCGGCCCCCGCCGCCTCGGCGGCGGCGGCGTTCTGGGCGTAATCGGCGTATTTGCCGGTGCCCACGATCAGGCGTGAGGTAAAGGTGCGGCCGGCGACGGACCAGGTTTCGGGGGCTGTATCGGTCATGGGTGGTGACCTAGTCCTGTCGCGCCCGATGCGAAAGGGCGGATCGATCACGCCGCGTTGCGAGACCGGGCCAGATGAACTAGACTAAGTGGACTAAGTTCACCGGGAGCGACGCATGGAAACGGTCAACGTCCACGAGGCCAAGACCCACCTGTCGCGCCTGCTGGACCGGGCCGCCAAGGGTGAAACCATCACCATCGCCAAGGCAGGCAAGCCGATCGCCAAACTGGTTCCCATCGAGGAGACGCCGATCGACACCTCGCGTCGGTTCGGCTTCATGCGGGGTCAGATTAAAGTTCCTGACGACTTCGACACCATGGGTCAGGCCGAAATCGAGGCGATGGTCTATGGCGAAGGCGTTCACGAGGGCGACGAGGGCCAATGAGGCTGTTGATCGACACTCACCTGCTGCTCTGGGCGTCGGAGGATCGCGCACGGCTTCCCGCCAAGGCGCAAGCCTTGATGGCCGATCCCGACAATCAACTGGTGTTCAGCGCGGTCAATATCTGGGAGGTCGTCGTCAAGCACGGCCTGAAGCGACCTGACTTGGACGTGGACGCCCTGGTGTTCCGCCGCCAGTTGCTGGACGCGGGTTATGAGGAAATTCCGGTGACCAGCCTGCACGCGCTGGAACTGGCAGGATTACCGCTGATCCACCGCGACCCGTTCGACCGGCTGCTTATCGCCCAGGCCATGGCCGAGGGAATGCGACTGCTGACGGCCGACCGGCAGGTCGCCTTTTATCCCGGCCCCATCCTCAAGGTCTGATCAACCGCCGCCGACGAACTGGACCAGTTCGATCCGGTCCCCCTCGGCCAGGGCGGTGACGGCGTGCAGCGACCGGGGCACGATCTCCAGATTACGCTCCACCGCCACCTTGCGGGGGTCCAGCGCCAGTTCCTCGACCAGCTCCGTCACGGTCGTCGCATAGACCTCGCGTGGATCGCCGTTGACTTGAATACGCAAACCGTCTGCCTCGATATCCTATGTGGGCTTGTCATAGCGCTTTTCGGCGCGGAGGGCATGATGCGCCGCCGCATTCACATGGCCTACCCCTATTCGTCGCCTACCCCTATTCGTCATCCTCGGGCTTGACCCGAGGACGACGGCGGTGGGTGATGGGGAGACGGAAGGCTAGCGCCCACCAAACCCATCCGTTCTCCCCCTTTTCCCCGCCTTCTCGCCCCTCCGACGGGAAATCCGTTGACGCCCGCGCGGATGACGTTAGGTCAAGCCGTTTCCACGCTGCGCTTTGACCCGCGCCGCGCCTGAGCTACAAGGCCGGCCCTGAACCGTCAGAGGTCGCCCGATTCCGGAGCCTCGTTTCGAGAACCGATGTCCGACACGTCCGTCATCCATGTGCTGAACGGCCCTAACCTGAACCTTCTCGGGGTGCGGGAGCCGGAGATCTATGGCCGCGACACCCTGGCGGACATCGAACAGCGCTGCGTGACGGCGGCGGGCGAGGCGCAGATCGTGTTCCGCCAGACCAACCATGAAGGCGTGCTGGTGGACTGGATCCAGGAGGCGCGTGAGAAGGCGCAGGCCCTGATCCTCAACCCAGCGGCCTATGGCCACACCTCGGTCGCCCTGCACGACGCGCTGAAGACCCTGACCATACCGGTCATTGAGCTTCATCTGTCCAATCCGGCGGCGCGCGAGGCGTTCCGCCATCACTCCTATGTGTCGTCCGCGGCGACCGGCGTCATCGCCGGCTTCGGCGCGGCAGGCTATGAACTGGCCGTGCAGGCGGCCCTGACCCAGATCCGGGAACGCGCCTGAGGGCCGACCCGTTCGCAATCCAAGACGAAAGACAAAGGCGCAATCCAATGGCCGATGACAAGAAACACGCCGAGATCGACGCGTCCCTGGTTCGCCAGCTGGCCGAGATCCTGAACGAGACCGACCTGACCGAGGTCGAGGTCGAGCGCGGCGAGCTGCGCATCCGCGTGGCGCGCGAGGTCACCGTCAACGCAGCCCCCGTCCAGTACGCCGCCGCCCCGGCTCCGGCCGCTGCGCCTGCGGCCGCCGTCGCCGCGCCGGCCGCCATGCCGTCCGACCCCGCCACCATCGTCGCCCGCGCCGGCGAAGAGGTGAAGTCGCCGATGGTCGGCACCGCCTACCTGCAGCCTTCGCCGGAAGCCGCGCCCTTCGTCCAGCCGGGCGACAAGGTGAAGAAGGGTCAGACCCTGCTGATCGTCGAAGCCATGAAGACCATGAACCCGATCCAGGCGCCGCGCGACGGCGTGGTGGCCGAGATTCTGGTCGGCGACGCCCAGCCGGTCGAGTACGGCGAAGCCCTCGTCCTGCTGGAAGCCTAAGGCGCCCTGATGTTCACCAAGGTCCTGATCGCCAACCGCGGCGAGATCGCGCTTCGCATCCACCGGGCGTGCAAGGAGATGGGCATCTCCACCGTCGCCGTGCACTCCGAAGCCGACCGCGGCGCCATGTGGGTGCGGCTGGCCGACGAGAGCGTCTGCATCGGCCCCGCCTCGGCGGCCAAGTCGTATCTGAACATCCCCTCGATCATCGCGGCGGCCGAGATCACCGGCGCCCAGGCGATCCACCCCGGCTACGGCTTCCTGTCCGAAAACGCTCGCTTCGCCGAGATCGTGGGCGCGCACGGCCTGACCTTCATCGGACCCAAGCCCGAACATATCCGGGTCATGGGCGACAAGATCACCGCCAAACAGACGGTCAAGGACGCCGGCATTCCCGTGGTCCCCGGCTCGGACGGCGAGGTCGAGACGGTGGAGGCCGCCATCGAGGCGTCCAAGTCCATCGGCTTCCCCCTGATCGTCAAGGCGGCGGCCGGCGGCGGCGGACGCGGCATGAAGGTGGCCCTGACGCCTGACGACCTGGTCGAGGCCGTTCAGACCGCCCAGTCCGAGGCCAAGGCCGCCTTCGGCAACGGCGCCGTCTATATGGAGCGCTACCTCCAGAAGCCGCGCCACATCGAGATCCAGGTCATCGCCGACAGCCACGGCAATGTCGTCCACCTGGGCGAACGCGACTGCTCGCTGCAGCGCCGTCACCAGAAGGTGCTGGAAGAGGCCCCCTCGCCCGCACTCTCTGCTGAAGGCAGAAAGAAGATCGGCGAGACGGTCAACAAGGCCATCGCCGCCATCGGCTATCTGGGCGTCGGCACGATCGAATTTCTGTGGGAGGACGGCGAGTTCTTCTTCATCGAGATGAACACCCGCCTGCAAGTCGAGCATCCGGTGACGGAAATGATCACAGGCGTCGATCTGGTGCGCGAACAGGTCCGCATCGCCGCCGGCCTGCCGCTCTCCTTCACCCAGGAGGACATCAAGTTCCAGGGCCACGCCATCGAGGTGCGGATCAACGCCGAAAATCCGGAGACCTTCACGCCCTCGCCGGGCAAGGTCACCGACTTCCACGCGCCGGGCGGCCTGGGCGTGCGGCTGGATAGCGCCATCTACGCCGGCTATTCGATCCCGCCCTATTACGACAGCCTGATCGGCAAGCTGATCGTCCACGGCCGCGACCGCGAGGAGGCCATCGCCCGCCTGAAGCGGTCGCTGAACGAGGTCGTGGTCGGCGGCGTGGACACCACCATCCCCCTGTTCCAGCGCCTGTTGGCCGAGCCCGACATCCTGTCCGGCGACTATGACATCCACTGGCTGGAGAAGTGGGCCGCCCGTCAGAAGGGCGACGCCTGACCGACCCCGACTACAGCGCCAGCGGGCCGTTCGGCGGCTTCGGCCCCGAGGACCTGCTGGCCTGTTACGCGCGGGGCGTGTTTCCCATGGCCGAGTCGCGCGACGATCCGCGCGTCTTCATCATCGAGCCCGAGCAGCGCGGCGTCATCCCGCTGGATGGCTTCCACATCCCCACCCGCCTGCGCCGCACCGTCCGAAGCGAACCCTTCGAGGTGCGGGTCGACACGGCCTTCGAGGCTGTGCTGGACGGCTGTGCAGCGGCGCAGGGACCCGAGCGCCAGGACACCTGGATCAACGCCCCGATCCGCCGCCTGTACGCCGCCCTGTTCGCCCAGGGCCATGTCCATTCGATCGAATGCTGGAAGGACGAACGGCTGGTGGGGGGGCTGTACGGCGTCTCCCTGGGCGGCGCCTTCTTCGGCGAAAGCATGTTCAGCCGCGAGCGGGACGCCTCAAAAGTCGCCCTTGTGCATCTGGTCGCACGGTTGAGACGGGGCGGTTGGACCCTGTTGGACGCTCAGTTCCTGACCGAACACCTCAGCCAGTTCGGGGCGGTCGAGACGCCCCAGGCGGCCTATCTGCGTCGCCTGAAGCCGGCGCTCAGGACTGTCGTCGACGAGACCGCCCTGTGGGGTCCGATGAGCGGCGCCGAGGCCGTCGCGCTGGCGACGGCGGGCGGCTGATTTCCGGCTGTCCGGACACGCTATTCCGGCGTCCGGACAGGTTCGCGCTGGCGACGGCGTAAGGGATGCGGCCTCTTCAGGCGCATGACCCAAGCCGCTTCAAACACCCCGCCCCTCCCCGCACGCGCCCTCTGGCGCGACGCGTTTGAGATTGCTGTGACAGTGATCGTCGCCCTCGTGTTGGCCACGGCCTTTCGCACCATCGCCTACCAGCCCTTCACCATTCCCAGCTCCTCGATGGAGCCGGGACTGGTGGTCGGCGACTACATCGTCGTCTCCAAATTCGCCTATGGCTGGAGCAGGGCCTCCCTGCCCGCAGGCCGTCCAGAGGGCGAGGGTCGGCTGGGTCAGCGTCAGCCCCGGCGGGGCGACGTCGTCGTCTTCCGCCTGCCGCGCGATCCGAAACAGGTCTGGATCAAACGGGTGATCGGCCTGCCGGGCGACGCGGTTCAGGTGCGGGGCGGAACCGTCTTCGTCAATGACCGGCCTATCCCCCAGACCCGGCTGGGCATCACCCAAGACCATGACGATCCGGCCCGCACGGTGCGGTTGGTGGCCGAGACCCTGCCCAACGGCAAACACTATGTCACCTATGACGGCGGTCCCGACCTGCCCGGCGACGACACCGAAATCTATCGGGTGCCGGCCGGCCGTTATCTGATGATGGGCGACAATCGCGACAACTCGCTGGACGGGCGCTGGCCCGCCTCGGTCGGGGTCGGTCTGTTGCCCGCCCAGAACATCATAGGGAGAGCGGAGTTCATCGCCTGGTCCTGGAAGCCGGGCGCGGCCCTGGTCAAGCCCTGGACCTGGACCCAGTTGCGCGGAGGCCGGTTCTTCGTCCCGATCCGTTAGAGCCTGATCCGTTGAGGAGGAACCGCGAAGCGGTTCCGTCCGAAACGATCATGCTCTAGCGGGCGCGGAACTCTTCGAAGCTAAGACGGCCGTCATGGTCGCGGTCCAGGCGATCAAAGGCGGTTCGGGTCGGCGTCACGCTCTCAGCCAGGGACGGCGCGGCGACGCCCCCCAGGGCCAGAGCGGCCAGAACCGCCGCCAGGAGCAGGCGGCCGTCGAACCGGCGTGGACGCGCGGCCAGTTCGGCGTCGATGAAACGGCGAAGCACGTCGCTGGCGGTGCGGCCCTCGGCGCGGCAACGCGCCATGAAGGCCGTCTTGGTGTCGTGCGGCAGACGGATTTCGATGGTCTCCGTCTTCTTCAGCGGCCGAGGCGCCATGTCGCCGCCCGCCCAGCTCAGTTCTTACAGCCTACGACCCAGGCGTCGTAGTTCGGGTGCTGAAGCCCGCTGACGGCCGGAGACGAGGCGAACATCCAACCGCGGAAGACTTGGCGCGGCTCGGCCGAGGCGGCGCCTCGGCTCTGAACCGCGACCTGAAGATAGGCGATGGCGTCTTCGGTCAGTTCGTCGGGCGTGGAGACTTCGCAGGCGCGGGCGGTGAAGATCAGATTCTTGTTGAACCGGACCGGCCGACCGCCGACCTCGACCTCGAACTTCATCGTCTCGGCCGTGGTCTTGTCCAGGGCCTGGATGACGGCGAACTTGCGCCGCTGACGGCGGGCTGGAGTCTCGGGCTGTTCGATCGGCTTTTCGGCCACCGGCGCTTCCGCCTCGACCTCTTCCTCGGCTTTTTCGGCCACGGCCGCGTCCTCGGCGATTTGAACCGACGGTGGAGGAGAGACGGCGATCGGCGCGCGAGGCGCAGGCGTGCCAGAGGGGGCCGTCTCGGTCGGGACGGCCGGCGTCGCCGGCGTGTTTCTCAGGATTTCGCCGATCGGATCCTGTTGAACCGGACGCGCGTCGCGGGGCGCATCCTGAAGGACGCTGGCGGTGACCGCCCCGGCGCTAAGCGCCAGCACGAGGGTCGCCCCAGCCGTCAGCAGCCGATTCCGTCTCACTCGGGCGTCCAGGCCTGATAATCGCCCGTGGCGGCCGGGCGCTTGGCCTCTGCGGCCAGCGAGCCCTGCGGACGCCAAGCCATGGGCGTGCCCGTCAGATTGGGCAGATGGTCCTTCTCCCACGGGCGACGCAACAGGGGCGCCTCGGTCGGCGGCAGGTCAAAGGTGTAACGCAGCCAGCCGTGCCAGTCCGGCGACACCTTGGTGGCGTCGGCATAGCCTTCATAGACGACCCAGCGACGCTTGCGGCCGTCATAGCTGGAGTGGTCCTTAGCTTCGTAATATTTGTTGCCGAACTCATCGGTCCCGACGAAGCGGCCGCGCTTGGCGATCGTAAACAGGGTGCCGATCGTGGCCCCATTCCACCAGGCGAAAATTTTGTTCAGCACGTCGTCAAACCCACGCGAAAAGACGCCGCGGGCGAAACCCCGACGGTCTGGCGCGATCATAGAAACCCCAGCCCCGTTCGTCCAGCATTGAGGCGCGCCGACGGCGGCTGGCCGCTTTCGATCCTTTCCGCGCGACGCGAGGGGAAAGGATCGAACCTAAACCTGTGAATCTGTTTAGAACCGAACTGCCCTCGGGGGTGTTCTAAGCGTCGCCCTTTCGGCGGATCACTTGAGGATGCGAGATTTGGACAAGGACAGGCGGAACGCCAACGACGGTCAGGTGGAGGCCCTGGACGCCGAGCGAATCGCCAATGAGGTCGCTGGAATCGACCGCGGGACCGATCCCTTCGTCGCCGCGGTGCGGGCGACCCGCATGCCGATGATTGTGACAAACCCTCGTCTGCCAGATAATCCGGTCGTCTTCGCCAATGACGCCTTCTGCCGATTGACCGGCTATGAGCGGTCCGAAATTCTCGGTCGAAACTGCCGGTTCCTGCAAGGGCCGGAGACCGAGCCGGAGACGGTCAAGCGCATCCACAGGGCTGTGAAAGACGCCGCGCCGATCGAGATCGACATCCGCAACTATCGCAAGGACGGGTCCGCCTTCTGGAACCGCCTGTTGCTGGCGCCGGTCTATGACGGCTACGGCGACCTGGCCTATTTCTTCGCCAGTCAGTTGGACGTCACACGCGACCGGGAAAAGGTCGAGGGGCTGAAATCCCGCAACGCCGCCCTGTCGGCGGAGCTGACGAACCGCCTGACCCTTGCGCAGGAACGCGAGCGCGAACTTGAGCTGGCGATGGCCGCCGGCGGGCTGGGCGCCTGGAGCGTGGATGTCGCCAGCCGATCCTTGGCGGCCTCGGAGGCCTACAAGGCCCTGCTGGGATGGCCGAGCGATCGGCCGATGACCTATGAGGATCGTCAGTCGCTGATCCACCCTGAGGATCGCGACGCCGTTCGCGCCCAGAGCGACGCCACGATTAACGACGGCGCGGACTACGACATCACCCACCGCATCGTGACGCCCCAGGGCGAAACCCGCTGGATGAAGGCGCGCGGCGTGCTGATCAGCGATGCGGACGGCGCGCCGCTTCGTATCGCGGGCGTGACCCAGGACATCACCCGCGAAGTGCGGTCCCAGAAGATGCGGACCGCCCTGGTGGAGCTGTCGGACGCCCTGCGCGATCTGGACGACCCCGCCGACATCTCCTACGCAGCGGCCCAGGTTCTGGGCCGCACCCTGGAGGTCAGCCGCGCCGGTTACGGCCTGGTCGATCGACAGGCCGAGACGATCACCATCGACCGCGACTGGAACGCGCCTGGAATAAAGACGCTGGCCGGCGTGCTGCACTTCCGCGACTACGGCTCCTA
The DNA here is from genome assembly GCF_059424365.1 of Brevundimonas sp. GW456-12-10-14-LB3. Taxonomy (NCBI): domain Bacteria; kingdom Pseudomonadati; phylum Pseudomonadota; class Alphaproteobacteria; order Caulobacterales; family Caulobacteraceae; genus Brevundimonas; species Brevundimonas sp. GW456-12-10-14-LB3. The sequence continues at coordinate 64,644 of NZ_JBWKZJ010000006.1, read as the reverse complement.
CATCGAGGAGCTGAAGCGCGGCGAGACCGCCGTAATCGCCGACGCGCGGCTGGACCCCCGCACGTCCCAGACGGCCCAGGCGCTGGAGGCTATCAGCGCGCGCGCCTTCGTCAACATGCCCTTGACCGAACAGGGCGGTCTGGTGGCCCTGCTCTATCTGAACCACGCCACGACCCGTGCATGGCCTGAAGACGAAATGGCCTTCATCCGCGACGTGGCCGAGCGGACTCGCGCCGCGACGGAACGCCGACGGGTCGAGCGCAACCTCGCGGACCTGGCGGCTTCTCTGGAACGTCAAGTCGAAGAGCGGACCGCCGCCTTGATGAAGAGCGAGGAGGCTCTGCGCCAATCCCAGAAGATGGAGGCGGTCGGACAGCTCACCGGCGGCATCGCCCATGACTTCAACAATCTGCTGACGGGCATAACCGGAAGCCTGGATCTGTTGGCCAAGCGGCTGGCCGAAGGGCGGATCAATGAGGCGGATCGCTTCATCACCGCCGCCCAGGGCGCCGCGCGCCGCGCCTCGTCCCTGACTCACCGCCTGCTGGCCTTCTCGCGTCGCCAGACCCTGGCCCCTCGCCCCACCGATCTGGCCCGGCTGGCGAGGGGGATGGAGGAGCTGATCCAGCGTACCATGGGGCCGGGCATCACCGTCGAAGCCGTGCACGGGGGCGGTCTGTGGCCCGTGCTGGTGGATCCGGGTCAGTTGGAAAACGCCTTGCTGAACCTGTGTATCAACGCCCGAGACGCCATGCCCGAGGGCGGGAAACTGACCATCGAAAGCGGCAATCGCTGGCTGGACGAGCGGGTGGCGGCGGAATGCGAACTGCCGCCGGGCCAATATGTGTCGCTGTGCGTGTCCGACACGGGCGAAGGCATGACGCCGGACGTCGTGGCCAAGGCCTTCGAACCCTTCTTCACCACCAAGCCGATCGGCCAGGGCACGGGGCTGGGCCTGTCGATGATCTATGGATTCGCCCGCCAGTCAGGCGGACAGGTCCGAATCTATTCGGAACCGGGCCAAGGGACGATGGTCTGCCTGTACCTGCCCCGCCACCTGGGCGCGGCCGAAGCGCCCGAGCCGACGCCGAGCGCCGCCGACACGCCCCAGGCGACGGCGGGCCAGACGATCCTGATCGTGGACGACGAACCGACGGTGCGGATGCTGGCCTCTGAAGTCCTGGGCCAACTGGGTTACGCCACCCTGGAAGCCGAGGACGGGAAGGCCGGGCTCGCGACCCTGAATACCGACCGGCCCATCGACCTTCTGATCACCGACGTCGGTCTGCCCGGTGGGATGAACGGGCGCCAGGTGGCCGACGCCGCGCGCGCGGTCCGACCCGATCTGAAGGTGTTGTTCGTCACCGGCTATGCCGAGAACGCCGTCCTCAGCCACGGCCACCTCGACCCGGGAATGCACATACTGACCAAGCCCTTCGCCATGGACGAACTGGCCCGGCGGGTTAAGGCCATCCTCACCGCCGACTGAGACCCGATCCGCCGAAACATCGGAACGGCTCAGATTATTTTGAGAATGCGATTGACTCGCATTACTGACCCTTTTACGGCGCTCCGCACGAACTCAGCGAGCGGGGGATGCCATGTCGCGACTTCACCTTCTGGCCTCTACGGCCATCGCCGTTCTGGCTCTGAGCCCGCTTGGGGCCAGGGCGCAAACGGTCGATCAGACGACGACGCTGGATGAGGTCGTCGTCACCGGCGAAAAGACGGATCGCTCGTTGCAGGACACCCCGACCAGCGTCGGCGTCGTCACCGCGCGCCGGATCAACCAAGAAGCCATCCAGTCGCTGGCCGAAATCTTCCAGCGCACCGCCAACATGTCCGAGACCTACGGCCACAACGGCTTCACGATTCGGGGCATCAACAACAACGGCGTGTCGGGCGGCGGCGACTCTTCCCTGGCGACCATCTATGTCGATGGCGCGCCCCTGCCCGCCGCCATCACGTTCAACGGTCCGACCGACGTCTGGGACATGCGTCAGGTGGAGGTCTTCCGCGGACCGCAATCGACGCTGCAAGGTCTGAACGCCCTGGCCGGCGCCGTGGTGATGCGGACCGTGGACCCGACCTTCGACTGGGACCTTCGCACCCGCGCCACCATCGCCTCGCCTGACGAAACCACATTGGCGGTCGCCGGAGGCGGGCCTCTTATCGCGGACGAGCTGGCGTTCCGCCTGTCGGCTGAAAAGCGGGACGGCGACGGCTTCACGCACAATGTGACCCTGGACCAGCCTGAAGACCCGGTCGACAGTCTGACGGTACGGGGACGGCTGCTGTGGACGCCCAAGGCTCTGCCGGGATTCGAGGCGCGCCTGGGCTACACCCGGTTCGAAAGCGACGGCGGCTACCTGTTCGTCTACACCAACACCAATGCGCCGGACTTCTACGAGAACCGGCGGGCTTTCTCGGACACGGCCAACCTGAGCCATGTCGAGGCCGATCTGGCGACCCTTGAGCTAACCCAAAGGCTGTCCGACCGGCTGTCGATCTCGGCCGTGACCTCCTGGAGCGATGTGGCCCAGCGTGTTCAGTACGACGGCGACGGGACGGCCCAGGCCGTCAGCTACGGCAAGAACGGCGACGACTTCGAGACCCTGACCCAGGAGTTGCGCCTCAACTATCAAGGCGACCGTCTGCACGGCCTGATCGGCGCCTTCTATTATGATCGCGATCAGAGGCGCATTTCGGCCAGCCGCACCGACGTGCCGACGCCGGTCAACACCATTGCGGGCCTCCTGAGCGCCGGCGGCTTCCCGACCTCCGCCGCAGCCGCTATCGCCGCCCAATACGCCGCCGTCCTGCCCGTCATTCCCGTGGACTATACGGGCGATTTTCCCGCCCAGGTCACGACCTACGCCCTGTTCGGCGACGGCGAGTGGAACCTGACCGACCGCCTGTCGATCGTGGGCGGCTTCCGCTGGGATCATGAGGAAAACACCACCCAGGTCACGCAATCGGCCCGGTTCGCCGGCGTCTATCCCGATCCGGCGGCCTTCGGCGCGGCGGGTTCGCCCCTGTATCTGGCTGTGACCGGAATCAATGCCGGGGTGGCCGCCATGGTGGCCCAGGCGGGATCGGCCACGCCCCCCGCCACGCGAGAATTCGAGGCCTTTCTGCCGAAGCTGGGCGTACTCTACGACCTGACGCCGGACGTGACCGCAGGTTTCGTCGTCCAGCGCGGCTATCGTTCCGGCGGATCCAGCAGCAATACGGCCCGATCCCAGCTGTTCGCCTATGATCCCGAATACACCTGGAACTATGAGGCTTCCCTGCGCTCCGCCTGGCTGGACGGCACCCTGACCGTCAACGCCAACGCCTACTATGTCGATTGGACTGACCAGCAGGTCAATGTGAACTTCGGCATCAACCTGTACGACAGCCACACGGTCAACGCCGGTCGGTCGCATCTGTACGGCTTCGAGATCGAGACGGCGCACCGGCTTTCGTCCACCTTCGACTGGTACGCCTCTGCCGGTTACACCCGCACCCAGTTCGACGAGTTCACGACCACGGTGAACGGCCAGACCAGCGATCTGACCGGCTCGGAGTTTTCGTTCGCCCCCCGTTGGACCCTGGCCCTGGGCGGCAACTACCGCTGGGGCGACGGCTTCGTCGCCAATCTGAACGCCAACTATCGATCCGAGGTGTTCACCAGCACCGGATTCAGCCAGGGCGACAGCCGCGTCAGCGGCCGCACCCTGGTCAATGGAAAGATCGGCTATGAGACCGGCCCCTGGGGCGCCTATGTCTACGCCAAAAACCTCTTCGACGAACACTATATGAGCTACGACCGCGCCCAGACGAACCAGGCCGTTCTGGGCGATCCGCGGGTCGTCGGCCTGATGCTTCAGGCGCGCTGGTGAGCCCCGAGGCGACCACCCTCCTCGCGTCGATCCCCCTGATCGCCGGCGGGGTCGGCGGGGCGCGGCTGCTGCGCCGCGCCTGGGGGGATCGCTCGGCGCGCCGCCCGTTGTGGATCGTCGGCGGCTGGGCGCTGCTGGCGACACTTACCTTCGCATACGCCTTCTGGCTGGGGCCGGCGCGCGGTCCCTTCATCGCCGTGACGCTGATCTCGGTCTGCGTCCTTCTGGTGGTGGCCTGGGGCATGGAGCGGCGCACCGCGCGCGGACGGGCCGAACGCAGCCTGGCGCCCGAACCGTCCAACCGAGGCGCCAAGGCCTGGCGCGGCTGGCTTCGGGCTCTTCTGGCCGGACCGATCGGCATGATCGCCGCCATGGGCACCGCCATCGCCTTCGTCGCCTTCTGTCCGGGCGCGGCCGAGACCCGGCTGGTGCTGGGCGGGCTGCTGGCGCCCCTGCTGTGGGGCGCCGCCATGGCCTGGACCCTGGCCGACGACAAGATCCTGCGCGCCACCGCCGTCCTGGTCGGTGTCAGCCTGGCGACCTTCGCCGCCGCCATGCTCAAGGGGTTCTGACGATGAAGGACAACCGCCTCGATCCCAAGAAGGCCGGCAAGCCCATCTGGCCCAAGGTCCCGGCTGGATTCGTCCGGTCAGTCCTGGCAGGCCACTCCGCCCTCGGCCTGGCCTTCGCAGCCTTGATCTATCTGGTCTGTTTCTCAGGATCGGTCGCCGTCTTCGCGCGGGAGTTCCAGCGTTGGGAACAGCCGAATGCGACGCCCATCGCCGCAGTGACGCCGGCCGCCCTGCAGACCGCCATGGAACAGGCCATCGCTCGTTCCTCGACGACGGTGGAGCATGTCCGCATCCTGCCCCCCACACCGGACCTGCCTCGCCTGACGGTGAGCACGGACGCCGACAGCGTGGAACGCAGCTACGCCGCGGATGCGGCCGGGCGACTGGGGGATGAAGGCGAGGCCGTCTGGACTGAGTTCATGGTCCTGCTGCACACCGCCCTGCATCTGCCCCGCGCCTGGGGCGGCTTCGTCGTGGGTCTGGCGGGGGTCGCCCTTCTGTCCTCGCTGATCTCTGGCGTCCTGGCCCATCCGCGCGTGTTCAAGGACGCCTTTCATCTACGCTGGGGCGGCGCCAAGCGGCTGCAGGAAGCCGATCTGCACAATCGGGCGGGTGTGTGGGCCCTGCCCTTTCACGTCATCGTCTCGCTGACGGGCGCCCTGTTGGGCCTCAGCACCCTCATCGTCGGAATTCTGGCCCTGGCCATGTTCCAGGGCGACACCTCCAAGGCCTACGCCCTGTTCGTTCCGGTCATTCCCGACGATCCGCGCCCGGCCGTCGCCCCGCCCGATCTGGCCGCCGCCGTCGAGGCGGCCCAGCGGCTGGCGCCCGATGCGCGGCCGACCTTCATCAGCATCGAACATCCTGCCGAACAGGGACAGACGGTCGTGGTCAATGTCGCCAAACCCAATCGGGTGATGGCGGGCTCCAACCTCTATTTCGACGGACGGGGTCGCCTGCTCGACATCAGCCGCACGGCTGAGCCGAACCTGGGGCAAAAGATCCTGGCCTCCCTGGGGCCGCTGCATTTCGGCTGGTTCGGCGGCATCGTCGTCAAGATCGCCTATGGACTGCTGGGTCTGGCCTTGACGGCGGTGACGGCCAGCGGCGTCGCCATCTGGCTGGCGCGGCGACGCGACAAGGGCCGCCCCGCCCCGCGATGGGAACGGATCTGGATCGGCGCCGTCTGGAGCCAACCCCTCGCCTTCGCCGCCTCGGCCCTTATTGTCCTGGGCTTGTCCTCCACCGCCGCCTCGACGCCCCTGCTGGTCTGGGGTCTGGTCACGGGGACGACCCTGGGACTGTCAGTCTGGGTCGAACCGGCGCGCTTGTCGCGCATCCTGCGGCTCGTCTCCGCCGTCGCCCTGGGGCTGGTCGTGCTGACACACCTGGTTCGCCACGGCGCCCATTACGAAGACTCCGCGGCCTGGGCCATGAACGGCGCCCTGGCCGCCATCGCCGCCCTCCTGGCCTGGACGGTTCTAAGGCCTGCAATCCGCCGGACGAGTCAGGCGGCGACCGCGGAACAGACCCGGGCCACATAGTCGGCGTGGGACGGCATGACCGCCACGCATTTGCCGATCACCGTCTCCACATCGTTCAGGAACCGCTCGATCTCCGCTTCGGGCGTGACGTCGACCAGCGGATCATAGCCGGCGGGGATCACACCCTGGCCCAGGAAGACCTGGATCCAGCTTTCCTCGGTGAACAGCTCGTCGTCCTCGCGGAAGACCCGGCCGTTGGCGCGGAACAGGTCCATCTTGCGCTGGAGGGTGTCGGGAACGGCCATGTCGCGGCAATCCCGCCAGAAGGGCGTGTCGTCCCGATAGGTCGCCTTGTAATGCAGGATGACGAAGTCGCGGATCCGCTCATATTCAAAGTCCATCTGACGATTGAACTCGGCGATGGTGGTCGGGTCGAAACCGCCGTCCGGCATCAGTCGCACCAGACGGGTCAGGACCGACTGGATCAGATGCAGGCTGGTGGATTCCAAAGGCTCCAGAAAACCGGAGGCCAGACCGGCCGCGACGCAGTTCTTGTTCCAGACCTGGCGTCGCTTGCCCGCGACGAAACGGATGCGATTGGGTTCGGCCAGCTGATCCCCATCCAGATTGGACAGCAGAATCCGTTCGGCCTCCGCCTCGTCCATATAGCGGCTGGAATAGACGTGGCCGTTGCCGGTGCGGTGCTGCAACGGAATGCGCCACTGCCACCCGGCCGGCCGGGCGGTGGCGCGCGTGTAGGGGGTGAAGGGTTCGGTGCGGGCGCAGGGCACGGCCAGGGCCCGGTCGCAGGGCAGCCAGTGGGTCCAGTCCTCATAGCCGGTCTTCATCGCCTCTTCGATGATCAGGCCGCGAAAGCCCGAGCAGTCGATGAACAGATCGGCCGCCTCCACCGCCCCGTCCTCCATCGTCACCGACTGGACGAAGCCGTCGTCGGGCCGCAACTGAACCGAGGCGATCTTGCCCTCGCGCCGTCGCACCCCCGCCGCCTCCGACAGGCCGCGCAGATATTTGGCGTAGAGACCGGCGTCGAAATGGAAGGCGTGGGCGATATGGCCCAGCGGCGAACCATTTCTCTGGGGATCGGCCCGCATGAAACGGTTCTGCAAGGCCGCCGCCGTATTGATCGAATAGGCGGCGAAGTCCGACGCGCGACCCGCAGCGCGCATCTTCAGCCAGTACTGGTGGCAGCGCAGCCACTCCAGATCGCGCCCGATGACGCCGAAGCCGTGGATGTAGCTGGAGCCGATCCGGTCCCAGTCGATGAACTGGATGCCCAGTTTGAAACTGGCCTGGGTCCGCCGCATGAAGTCGGCCTCGTCCAAACCGATCAGCGCGTTGAAGGTCTTGATGGCCGGAATGGTCGCTTCGCCCACGCCGACCGTGCCGATCGCTTCCGATTCGATCAGGGTGATGTCGTAAAGCCCCCGAAACAGGCGGGAGAACAAGGCCGCCGCCATCCAGCCGGCCGAACCGCCCCCGACGATCAGGATCTTCTTCAACTGGCGCACGCTCACATTTCCTCGTTTTTCGGGAAACTTGGCAGCAAGCGACGCGACTCGGCAAGAGCGGCGATCTCGGCAATTGGGGCGATGCGTCAGAAGACGTCATCCGTCGTCGTCGGCCCTCCCCGTCAATGAGCGCCTGACCGTCTTGGTCGGCGAAGGCCGTCGCCGCGATTATTCGCCGGACTGTTTTCGGAACGTCATCGTTGAGCCGTAAAAGCGCGGCCCAACGGGTGGGCCCACGGGGATGGGATGTCAGTTCAGGATTTGGGTGCGGGACGACTGCTGGCCAAGAACGCCGTGCGTCTGCGCGCCTTCGTCCGCAGCCGCGTCCACAATGATGCGGACGCCGACGACATCAGTCAGGAGGCCTACGCCCGCGTCCTGGCGCGATCTCAGGCTGCGCCGCTGAAGGATCCGGTGGCCTACGCCTTCCGGGTGGCCCTGAATCTGCTGAGCGATCGCAGGCGCCTCGCCTCTCCCTCGGCCGGCGAGACGATCGACGAGGCGGCGGCGTCGGACGCCCCCTCTCCATTCGAGGTTCTCGACATGAAGCAGAGAGCGGACCTTTTCACCCGTGCGCTTCAGCGCATGCCGCGGCTGAGGCGCGAAGTCTTCGTGCTGAGACAGTCAGCTGATCTCAGCTACGCTGAGATCGCCACACGGCTGAACATTTCAGTCGAGGCGGCCCAGAAACACTTCAGCCGCGCGGCCGTCGAGGTCCGCCGCGCGGTGGACATGGAGCGCACCCGATGAGGCCGTCTGCGCCCACCCCGGAAGAACAGGCCGCCCTGTGGGCGGACCGGCGCCGCTGCGGCGAGATGGACGCAGCGGCTGACCAGGCGCTGCGCGCCTGGCTTGCGGAGGCCCCGGACCGCGCGCGCCTGTTGGACGCCCAGGAGCGCCTACTGACCGATCCCGCCCTTGCCGCGGTCAGTGCGAGATTGGCGGCCGAAGCCGGACGTTCTGGGCGCGTCGGCCTCCATCCTGCGCCTCGGTTGTTCCACCGCTGGTCTTCACGGCTTTGGGTTGGCGGCTTAGCGGCGGCGGCCTGCGCGGCGCTGGCCGTGCTGATGTGGCCGTCCGCGCCCGTCGTCGTCGAACAAAGGCTGGAGGGCGTGGCGGGGCAAAGTCTTCAGGCGGCGCTCGAGGACGGCTCCCTGATCCAGCTCAACGGCGACAGCCGCGTCCGCACGGCCTTCGGACCGGAGCGGCGCGACGTCTGGCTCAGCGGCGAAGGCTTCTTCTCAGTGGCCAAGGACGCCAAACGTCCGTTTTCCGTCCTTACGGCGACCCACCGCATCACGGCCCTGGGCACGCGCTTCAACGTCGATGAACGCAGCGGCGGGGCGGTGGAGGTCACGGTTCTGGAAGGTCGGGTCGAGGTGGTTCCACTGAACCATCCCGAGCGCCGCCAGGTTCTGAACGCCGGCCGCCGATTGCTGAGCGACGGCGCCGCCGGGCCGATCCAGCGGCTGGACGCCGATGTGACGACGCCGGACTGGACCGAGGGATGGATCGACGCGGACAATATGAGCTTGGCCGACCTGCTGATCGAGTTGAAGCGCCGATCGCCGGGGCTGAAGGCCGAGTTGGCCGATCCCGCCTTGAGCCGCCGCCGGATCAGCGGGCGGTTCGCCGCCTCTGAGCCTCAGGACGTCCTGACCACCATCGCGGACATGCAGGGCCTGACCCTTCGCAGGGATGCCTCCGGCCGTCTGCTGATCGAGCGGTGAGCCAGGCATGGGGGCGGGCCGTGCAAGGCTGTGGAGCGCCGTAGCGGCGACGAGCCTGTGGCTTGCGGCGGGACTTCTGCCGGCACAGGCTGAAGCTCGGGACCTTCAGTCCACACCTGACCGAACAGCCCATAGATTTCAGATATCCAGCGGCCCCATGGCCGAGGCTCTTCGGGCGCTGTCGCGCCAATCGGGTCTGGCGGTGCTGGCGGACGCCGATCTGGTGGGGGGCCGCCGCACGCCGGGGGTACAGGCCCGAACCACCGCCTGGACCGCCCTGAACCGGCTGCTGGCCGCCCACCCCGATCTGCGGGGCCGGATCGTGGGCCGGACCCTGATCGTCGAGCGCGCCCAGCCGCAACCTCAGCCCCAGCCCCAGCCTGCGGCCGAGCTCGAAGAGGTGGTGGTCCTGGGACGCAAGGGCGCGATCGACGACGCCCTGGCGATCAAACGCGCCTATGACGGCGTCAGCGATGTGGTCAGCGCCGATGATCAAGGCCTGCTGCCGACCAACAATCTGGCGGAAAGTCTTGCGCGCCTGCCTGGCGTCAACGCCGTCCGCAACCATCAGACCGGCGAGGGCGACCGGTTGACGGTTCGGGGCATGTCCACCGAATGGAACGCCTATCGGATCAACGGCGTACGTCTGGGCGGAGCCGGGTCGCGGGCGGACAAATTCTATCGCGGCGTCCGCCTCAGCTATTTGCCGCCCGAGGGAATCCAGAACCTGATCGTGCGAAAGACCCTGACGCCCGATCTGGACGGCGACGCCCTGGGCGGGCTGATCGACATCCAGACCCCCACAGCCTTCGACGCCGACCACGACCATGTGCGGCTGTCGGTCGAGCACGGCTGGCTGACCCGGTTCGACCGACCGCAGTCGGGCAAGGCGGCCCTGGCGGTTTCGCATCGGTTCGGCGATCGGCTGGGTCTGTTCGTCGCCGCCAACTGGAGCGACGCCCGCTCGCAGTTCGAGATGGTCGGCGGCGACAGCGACGACCTGCCGCCGGTCTGGTTCGACACCGTCTATTCGACCGGCTGGGATTTCGACCGGTTCGTCATGAGGGGCATGGAGTTGGCGGTCGGCGAGACCGAGGTGCGTCGCCTGGGTCTGAACGGAAGCCTGGACTGGCGCGGCGCGCACCAGGACCTTCACCTGCGGCTTCAGTACAACCGCTATGAGGGCGAGGAGTATCGAAACCGTTTGAACTTCCGAAACGACGGCCTGGCGGGGACCGAGCGGCTGGTCCAGGTGGACAGCCGGAGAACCGGTCTGGCTCAGCCGGACGCCATGGTGGTTGGGTCTGATCCCAGCCTGGGGCGCATCTACGGCTATTCGACCGCAGACGTGAAGGATGTGGACGGAGACGGACGGATCACCGACGCCGACCGCAAGGTCCGCTCCGTCTACAGCCTGGCGGGCGCTTCGGGCGTGTGGGATCCGATGGGGTTCCGATTGAGACGGTTCTGGGAATCGACCCGTGAATCGGGCCTCCTGTCTTCCCTGAACCTGGGCGGACGGCGATGGGGCGGTCCCTGGCGGATCGCCTATGACCTGTCGCTGTCGCGGTCAAGGGATGATTTGGACGGCGGCGCGCTTCTGGAATTCCGGACGGACGCGGTCGAATGGCTGGGCAATCGCGGGATAAAGGTGATCGAGACCGGCGACCCGCGCTTTCGGCTGTGGGGGCTCAACCCCGCAGGCATGGCTGCGGTTCAGGACCCCGCCGCCTTTGATTTTAGACATCTGGGCGAGGAGTGGGAGCGCACGTCCGAAACCCTGGGCCAGGCGCAGTTCGATCTGACCTATACGCCGAGCAGCGGCTGGCTGGAGTCGATACAAGTCGGGGGGCGATACATGCGCTCCAGCCGCCGCAACTCGGGCGCCGCCCGGCCCGACCTGATCGGACCGGAAACCCTGGCCGACCTGGACGGCTTGTTCGGTACGCCGGTCACCGACCTGTTCGACGGCCGCTATGTCGGCGACCACCGCCTGGGCGTCGTCCTGGACAATCGGCGGATGGCGGCCGAGATCGACCGGGCCTATCGCGGGGACAGCGCCTATTTCACCATCGATCCCAAGTTCAAGGCTCAGACCAGCACAGAACGCTTTCGGCTGAAGGAACAGGACGCCGCCGCCTATGTCATGGCCGCCGCCCGATGGGACGAGACCCAGATCACGGGCGGCGTCCGGATCGAACACACCCGATCCGACGTCAGCTATCCCATCTTGGACGCGCTTCGTGGCGACGGCCGAGACCATCGCCGCAACAGTTTCACCAATGTGCTGCCGTCGCTGCATCTGCGGCGCGCCCTTGACGGCGACAGGGTGTTGCGGGCTGCGGTCTGGACCAGTTTCGCCCGGCCCGACATCGCCCGAATGACGACGGCGCGGCAGTATGTCTATGATCAGGATCCCGACCGCGACGGCAAGACCAATCCCAAGACCGACTGGACCCTTCAGGAAATCCGCCAGGGCAATCCGGATCTGAAACCCATGGAGGCGGTCGGCTATGATCTGTCGCTGGAACGCTATGGTCGATCGACGGCCTGGTCAGCCGCCCTGTTTCACAAGGATATCCGCAACTTCCTCTATCGGGCCTCCACCAGCTCGATCCGCGACGGCGGGCTGATAGAGCGGGGGGAGGAGAACGGCGCGCCCGTGCGGGCCTACGCCAACGGGCGCAAGGCGCGGATCAGCGGAATGGAACTGGCGATCCGTCACAATCTGGACTGGGCGCCCGCGCCGCTGGACGGCCTGGGCGTCTCGGCCAATCTGACCTGGCAGGTCAGCCGCGCCGACGCCAACATCAGCTGGCGCCGCGGCGATCGCCTCCCCTTCACCGAGACGCCCGAGACCCTGGCGAGCGTCGAACTGTTCTGGCAAGGCGGCGGATGGGAGGCGGCGGCCGGCTGGAACCGCCAGTCGGGCTTCCTGGAAGGCATGGATAGTTTCGCCAACGACCCGTACGAACAGCCCTACAGCTTTGTGGACGTCAGTCTTCGGCGGCGGTGGGGCGCAGACGGCTTCGCTTCGATCCAGGTCCGCAATCTGCTGAACAGTCATACCTATTGGTACACCTTCGGTTCGGGATCGGAGGATCTGCGCGAATACATCCTTACTGGGCCGACAGTGACCTTGGCGATCAGCCGCAGCTTCTGACCCGCTCTTTCGACGTCAGCCGCCCCGAAAATCGCTCCCTGAAGTCACCGCCCAGGCGGGAGACGGTCAGGTCGTAGCCACCGTCCGCCCGAACCGGAAGGCGAAGGCGCAAGGGCGCGCCGGCGCTGACCCTGTGGCGGCGCGTGGGACACAGGCCCGTCTCGTCGCTGACGCAGAACCAGGCGTCCTCGCCCAACACGATCTCGAGTATCAGTCCCCACCCCCGGCGGGGCGTCCTCACTTGCACCGACGCCGACGCCGCCTTGAACCGGCCGCCGACCGGATCGGGGGTCGGACCTGTGCTGGACCGGCCAAAGCCGCCTGACCGAACGCGGGACGGATCGAGGGCGTCCCGCCTCCAGTCCCCCCATGACGGCAGGACCTCCATCACGGACGCGCCGAAAGCCCGCAGTCGGTCACGGCGCGCCGCAGTGCGCGCGGTCGGTCGGTCTGGATGACGTTGGCGTCCAGCCCCAGCAGCCCCTCCAGACGAGCGCAGATATCCGGCGCGCCGCTCGCCACGGCGTGATCCACCTCGCCCAGGCTGTTGACCCAGATCCGCGCCGGCAGGCCGCGCACGCCGCGCCGAAGGTCCGAGGTCAGGGAGTCGGGATCGCCATGCACGATTGGCACATCCGGAAGTCCCACGAGCGCGGCCCCTAGACCGTCTGGACGGCTGACGCGCGGCATGACGTGCGCGCGGGGTAGGAGCCGTCGCACCGCCCGCAGCACCTCTCCGTCCGAGTCAAAGAAGACGACCTGGTCGGTCATCCCCAGTCCTTCCACCACCGCCACCACGGCCGCGACGCGATCCGTCTTCATATCCAGATCGACCAGCACCCGACCGCACGTCCTGCGGAGAGCCTCAACCAGGGTCGGCGGCGGTTCGGCGCTGTTCGCCAATCGCAGATCCCGCAGTTGGCCATGGGTGAGGCTTTCCGCCTCGCCGACGCCGCCGGTGGTCCGCGTCACCGTCCGATCATGCATGAGAAAGGGCACGCCGTCGGCCGAGACCTTGACGTCCAGTTCGACGATGTCGGCGCCCTCGCGCACCGCTTCATCGACGGCGGCCAAAGAGTTCTCCGGCGCATCCAGATGCCCCGCCCGGTGAGCCGCGATCAGCAAGACGCCGCGCGGCTGGGCCAGGTCGGTCTGAAGACGCGACATGGCCGCAGTCTCTCCACAGACCGGATCGGCCAGGGCCGGCGCCGCCGCCAGCCCCGCGATCGCGATCAGCCCGACCAGACCGACGCGCCGGCGCATCACCGGTCCTCCCGTCGCAGGATCAGCTCCGGGGTCGCCGGCTTCAGATCGGTCAGGCGCGCCGGGCCCTGCCCCGTCTTGTCGAGCTGGAAGGCGTCATACAGCAGACCGTCCATAGTGAAGGCCCGCACCGTCAGCCGATCCGGCGTCGCCTCGATCTGCTGGAACACCTGAATCCCGCTGCCCTTGCGGACTGGCCAGTCGATGTCGCCCAGCGGATACTGTTTGGGCCCGACGTTGGAGACCATATAGACCGGGCCCTGATCGTGCGGCCGCCCGCGTCCATAGGTGTGGTCGTGACCGGCCAGGACCAGATCGACGTGATGGCGATCCAGCACGGGTTGAAGCACCGCCCGCAACTCGGCGCCGTCTCGGCCCCTAGCCGTCGAATAGAGCGGATAGTGCATCAGGATGACGGTCCAGCGCGCCGGATTGTCCGTCAACTGACCCTCGAGCCAGGCCAGTTGATCACGCGCCGACTGAGGGTCTTCATCCATCATGTCGGCGTCCAGCGAGATGACGCGCACCCCCTGATAATCGACGCGATAGACGGTTTCGCTGAGCCATTCGGAGGGGCCGTTGTCCGGCAGGTTGAACTGAAGCCGCCACTGGGGCGCCAGCTGCTGCGCCTCCGCGCCTTCGGGCTTCATATATTCATGATTGCCAGGCGTCATCAGCGACGGGGTCTCCGCCAGCCGATGCGGGTCCATGTCGAACCACTGGCCCCATTCCCCGTCATTGTCAGCCCGATTGATCAGGTCGCCGGCGAACAGCATGAAGGCCGCGTCCGGCGTCTGACGCAGGGCGCGACGCACGGCCAGGCCGCCCATCGAGCGGATGTCGTTCTGGACGTCGCCCACATAGAGGAAGGTGAAGGGGCGGGCCTCGGCGGCGGCGGTTCTGACCTGACGCCACGCCGACCAGGCGCCCTCACGGCCGACGCGATAGACATATTGGGTGTCCGGCGTCAGGCCGGTCAGCTGAACGCTGTAGTAGTCGGCGGAAACCTGCTCCTGATCGCGGGTCGTGAAGGCGGCAGCGGTGCGTTTCGCCGCGATCCGCACCGCAGTCTGAGGATAGGCCGGTCCGGGCGTCAGGGGCGCATATTCGATAAACCCCTCCCCGCCCCCGGCTTCGGCGCGCCAGTTGAAGGCCAGGCTGGTGGCCGGCGTTTCGGTCAGATTGACAATGACCCGTTCGGGCAGGCTCTCAGCCTGGGCGACCGGGACGACGGCGAAGGCCAGAACGCTGCAGGACAGGGCCGCGGCGAGACGCAGGGACAGACGCATGGGAATACCTCGGTTGGAGAAGAAGAGGCCGCTCGCGGTGTCTTCCGCGAGCGCCCGGACGTCGTCAGAGACGCCAGTTCAGGTTCAGGCTCAGATAGCGGCCGTTCTCGATATAGTCGCGAACGCCGCCCTTCCCGGAGCCGAAGGTGTAGTAGTAGGTATAGCTGTCCATCAGGTTCTGCACCTTGAAGGTCGCCGTCAGGTTCGGCGTGATCTGACGCCGCATCATCAGGTCCACAAAGTGGTAGTCCTGCTCATAGGGGTCGTTGCCGAAGTCCTCGATGTCTTCGAGCGACTTGTCCTGATAGTTATAGGCGACATAGGCCTCCCAGCCGTTGCGTTCCCAGAACACTTCCAGGTTCACGATGTGGTCTGGGGTCTCCATGAACGGCAGGGTGTAGCCTTGCGGGTGCCAGAACAGGCCGGTCTCGGCCGACGACCGCTGGATGGTGGCGTTCAGGGCCACGCCCAGGCCGTCGAACGGCGCGGGCAGCCATTGCAGTTGCTGACGGGCGTTGATCTCCACGCCGTGGATCTCGGCCTTGCGACCGTTCATCGGCATGGAGACCGGTATGCCGGATGGATCGTCGAACTCGCCCAAGGTGCCGTCGCGGATCACCGAGGACGACGAGCGAAACAGGAACTTGTCCAGGTCCTTGTAGAACAGGGCCAGCGAATAGGCGCCTGTCCGGCCGTTGTAATACTCCGCCGACAGATCATAGTTGATCGAGGTCATCGGCTTCAGTCCGGGATTGCCCTGCACGATGCCGGTCAGGACCCACTCCTTGGTCGGATTGTCCTTGCCGTCGCCGTCGGGATCTCGGTCGTAGCTGTACTCCTTGACCGAGGTCATCCGGTTGATGTCCGGACGCGACACGCTGGTCCAGATCGCCGCGCGCAGCTTGGCGTTGGACGTCAGATCATAGTTCAGATGCACCGACGGCAGCCAGTTGGTGAAGCCGGTGTTGTCCAGGGCGTAGTCTTCGCCCCGCACCGGATCTTTCGTCCAGGCGCGGATTTCGTTGTCGGTGTCCTCCATCCGAACACCGGCGATGATCTCGGCGGCGCCGAAACGGGCCGTACCCATCACATAGGCCGACACCACCTGTTCGTCGTAGAACCAGGTGGAGTCGTAATCGAGCGACTCCTCGTTTTTCAAGGTCAGCAGGGTGGAGTTCCCTGCCTTGGCGCGATCGATCTCGGCCATCATCTTGCCCGTGTCGATGACGGCGCCGAGTTGGTAGAGGCCGGTATAGCGGCCGTCGAACATGTCCGTGACCGGTTCGCCGAAGAGGGCGGAATAGTCGGCCATGGTTCCCTTGGGCGCCAGGTCGATCAGCGTGCCCTTACGGCGTTCACGCTCGGACTTGTAGTATTTGGCGCCGACCCGCACCTCTTGCAGCCAGGAGCCGGCGGGTTCGTAGCGCAGGTTGAACTGGGCCTGATTCAAGATCTCCTTGGCGCCGCCGTATTCGCCGCTCAGACCGGAGGCGGTGTATTCCTTCAGATCCTGAACGGCGGCCATGCCGGCGGGGTTCAGCACCCATTTCAAATACTGCGGATCATCCTGACTGACGATCTCGACCCCCTCATTGCCTTTCCACAGATAGGCGTTGCGGCCGAAATACATGTCGTAGCTGTCGATGATGTTGTCCTCGGACTCCGAGTGGGAAGCGTCATAGTCCAGGGTGAAGGCGCCGAACCGGCTTTCGCCACCCAGGTTGATCAGTTGCAGCACGCCCTCGGTCGTGCCGCCTTCCCAATAGCGGCGCAGACGGAAGCCCTTGGGGTCCCAGACGCCCGAGGCGCCGTTCAGGCTGTAGAAGCCGGCGGCGCCCTTGTCGGCGTCGGTGATCTTCCCGTCATTGTCGCGGTCCACGATCTGGGCGGGGGTGTAGTTGTAGATCGCCCCCAGCTTGGGGTCGTAGCCGACGACGGCGTCAGCGGGCTGAACCAGGTCGCCTCGCGTCTGGTCCTTCTGCTCCAGACGGGCCGAGACCTTGCCTCCGCCTTCGTTGCGGAAGTTCAGACGGTTCCTGAACTGCGTTTCCTCATATTCATTGTACTGACCACGCAGGTGGAAGCTGTGGTTGTCGCCGCGGTAGTCCAACGAGCCGTTGAAACCCCAGCGGGTCACATCCGTGTCGCCGGTGGACATCTCCAGACCCCGCGCGACGAAGGTTTTGGGATCGAAATCAAGACTGTGGGTCGTGCTGTACCAGGTGCGGGGCATGTTGTCCCCGGAGTTGCCGATCTGCTCGAACTGAGACCCGCGCTCGGAATAGTTGCCGGTGACGTAGAGACCCAACCGGTCCGAAAACTGCTTGCCCAAGGCGACGTCCGCCGCCCATGAGGTTCGGTCATCGCGCTGTTGCAGCAGGGTTCCCTCGATCGAACCGGCCGCATAGGTCGGGGCGTAATCGAAGGCCGTCGGCGTCTTGATGTCGATCGTCCCGCCGATGGCGTCGCCGTCCATATAGGGGAGCAGACTCTTATAGACGGTGATGGCGTCCACGCCCGAGGTCGGCAGGAAGCTGAGCCGGACCCCGCGGAAGAAGTTGTCGTTCGGCGACCCCGTGCCGCCCATGCGGACGCCGTTGACGGCATAGGCGTTGTACTCGGTCGCCATGCCCCGGATCACGACCCGGTCGCCTTCGCCGGTGAAGTGGTTGCGAACGGCCGAGACGCCGGGAATGCGCGATGCGGCTTCGGTCAGGTTCGACGACGGCAGCTTGCCCATGTCGTCGGCGCTGACGCTGTCCGAGATCATGTCATTCTTGCGTTTCTCGTCGATCGACCGACGCAGACCTTGCAGATAGCCGGTGACGACGACGTCATCCAGGACGGCGGGATTGGGCTGTGCGACCTCTTCCGCCTCGGTCGTGGCGGACCGTGACTGCGACTGCGACTGCGATTGGGCGGCCGCCCATTGCGGGAAGGCCGCGACCAGGGCCAGGCTTCCCGCCGCCGCCAGATAGCGCGATTTGATGTTCATTGGTGTGATCCCCCGAGGTCTGCCGAAGGCGCAGACGACAGAGAGACGGAGCGATCAGACCAAGCTGACAGGCGTCATCAACATTTCATCTCTGCGTCGCCGATCCTTACCGAACGGGCAATCCTGGATGGCGCCGCCCACGCCTTATCGACTTGGCGACCGCCTGAGCGGAGCCGGACCACCGCTGCGTCGCATCACGCTCGTCCTCGGGAATCTCTTCCAAGGGAGCGTAGAACATCAGGCCAGAGGCCGCGTGCAGGACGCGGGCGGCCGACATCTGCGAGCGGGTCATCGCCGCCTCCCCCCAAGGACAGCGGCTCCAGCACGTCCAGCCGCATCTATTAAAATCGTTGCGACGTTCAGGGGCCTAACCTAGGCTCCGGTTCGAGCTCGAATGAATGGGCCGAACGGGGGGATACACTATGTCGCTCGCAAGCGTCGATCTGGCGATCCTGGCGATCTACGCGGTCTTCATCTTCGGCCTGGCCCAGTGGGTTTCTCGCAGCAAGGGCGGCGAGCAGAAGACCTCCACCGACTATTTCATGGCCTCCAAGAGCCTGCCGTGGTGGGCTATCGGCGCCTCGCTGATTGCGGCCAACATCTCGGCCGAACAGATCATCGGCATGAGCGGGTCCGGCTATGTGATCGGCCTGGGCATCGCCTCCTATGAATGGATGGCGGCGCTCACCCTGCTGATCGTCGGCAAATTCTTCCTGCCGATCTTCCTGCGCAACGAGATCGTCACCATGCCGCAGTTCCTGCAGCAGCGGTACGGGCCGACGATCCGAAACGTGATGGCCGTCTTCTGGCTGCTGCTCTACGTCTTCGTGAACGTGACCTCGATCCTGTGGCTGGGCGCCATCGCCGTCCACACCGTCACCGGCTTCAACCAGGACTACGCCATCGTCGCCATCGGCGTCTTCGCCCTGGCCTATCAGCTCTGGGGCGGTCTGAAGGCCGTGGCCCTGACCGACATCGTCCAGGTGGCCCTGCTGGTCTGCGGCGGCCTGATCATCGGCTTCATCGCCCTGTCGACCATAGGCGGCGCGGGCGGCGCGCTGGCCGGCTTCAACACCCTGCTGACCGAGTTCCCGGACAAGTTCGACATGATCCTGTCGCCGGATAATCCTCACTATCAGGAGTTGCCGGGGATCGCCGTCCTGCTGGGCGGGCTGTGGATCATGAACATCAGCTACTGGGGCTTCAACCAGTACATCATCCAGCGCGCCCTGGCCGCCAAGTCCCTGCCCGAAGCCCAGAAGGGCATCGCCTTCGCCGCCTATCTGAAGCTGCTCATGCCGGTGATCGTGGTCCTGCCCGGCATGGCCGCCCTGGTGCTGGCCCCGAACCTGTCGGCGCCGGACCAGGCCTATCCGTCGATGATGAACCTGCTGCCGGTCGGTCTGAAGGGTCTGGTCTTCGCCGCCCTGATCGCCGCCATCATCGCCTCGCTGGCGTCCAAGGTGAATTCGATCTCGACCATCTTCACCCTGGACCTCTACGCCAAGATCAAGAAGGACGTGCCCGAGCATCAACTGGTCACGGTCGGCCGCATCGCCGCCGTCGCCGCCGTGATCATCGGCATCCTGACCGCCCGCCCCCTGCTGGGCGGCTTCGACCAGGCCTTCCAGTTCATCCAGGAGTTCACGGGCTTCTTCACGCCGGGCATCGTCGTCATCTTCATGCTGGGCCTGTTCTGGAAGCGCGCGTCCGAAGCCGGCGCCCTGACCGCCGCCATCGGCTCGGTGGTTCTGTCGGCCGTCTTCTGGGGGCTGCAGGAGACGGGTCAGTTCATCTTCCCCTTCATGAACCGCGTCGGCGTCGTCTTCATCGTCTCGCTGATCGCGGCGGTGGTCGTATCGCTGCTGGCGCCGGCCAAGCCCGACGCCATGAAGATCAAGCTGGACAACATCAGCTACAAGACCTCGCTCGGCTTCAACCTCGCCGGGCTCGGCGTCATCGCCTTCCTGATCCTCGTCTATTCGATCTGGTGGTGAGGTGAGCGACGGGCGTCTGATCCGTAAACGGCCGAGGAACCCGCCTGGGTGATATCCGCGCGCTCCGCGGCGCTCAGCGGAATACCGCTCAGGTTTGCGAAACCGTCTTTGATCCCGGCCGCGCCGGCGATGCCTCGTCCATTGACCAGGACTAAGGTATTGCCTGCCCAAACCGCCCAGATTGGCTGCGGCGACGCCCAGCGCCCCAGTTGCGAGACCGTCACAAGCGGCTGCTAAGGTGAAAGCCTCTAGGACGCGTCAGAAAAGCTTCCGGGAGACGGGGGGCGTTTCGGTGCTGGGCAGGCGTGACCGGTGGTCCACAACCGCCGTCTATGGTGCAGCTCACTACGGAAAGAGTCTGTTCTGGTACGGCGGAGAGGTTCTGTTCGCCTTCTTTCTGACCGAGGTTGCAGGTCTGACGCCCGCCCATATGGCCGGCGTCTTGGCGATCGGTTTTCTTATCAGCGCGATCTTCGACCTTCAGGCTGGGCGGATTCTGTTTCGCCGGTCGGCGGGCATGAGGCGCGCAGCTGGCCTGCAATCCCTCGGCGCGATCTTTAGCGGCGTCGCCTTGGTGGGGGTGGTCGCAACCGCCCTGCTTCCCTTTCCGATGCGCGTCGGCTGGGCCCTGACGACGGGCGTCCTGTTTCGCCTCGCCTTCGCCGTCTATGACGTCTCTCAAAACTCCCTGATGGCCAATGCGACCGCAGAGGTTGAGGCGCGGTCGCGTGTCGCGGTCACGCGCATCTTCGCCAGCGGCCTGGGCAATCTGAGCGTGGCCGTGGTGGTCGGTCCCTTGATCGCTGCTGAGCGGCGCGGCGGCGGCGGCGTCATGCTCATCGCCCTGGCGCTGATCGCGGCCCTGATCGCCATCACGACGGCGGGTCTGTTGAACCGGCGCCTGAGGGGCTCGGATCCAGCCGACCTTGACGTGCAGGCTTCGTTGAAAGGACCGGGCCTCGGCTTGGCGGCCCTATGGCCCCTGTTCGCCATGATGGTCCTGATGATGTTGGGCCCTTCTCTGTTTCAGAAGTTGGAGCCTTACTTCGCGACCCGCGCCTTCGCTTCATCGACGACGGGCGGCGCCCTCATCATCGCCGCCGCAGCAGGCGTCTGCTGCGGCCAACCGCTCTGGCTCATGGTCTTTCCACCGTCGCGCCGCGTCGCCCTTTTCACGGTTTCGGCTCTGCTCCAGGCCGCCGGGGCCGTGGTCTTCCTCCTGGCGCCGTTCGACGCGCCGATCGCCTTCGTCATCGGCGCCTGGTTGTTCGGCCTGGGCAACGGCGGTCTGGGCATGGCGAAATGGGCCAGCTTCAGCGACTGGGCGTCCCGCCTTCCGATCCACCGTCAGGGCCCGGCCTTCGCCATCTTCAGCGCCCTGGCGAAAATCACCCTGGCGCTGGGCGTGCTGATCGTCGCCGCCGCAATTCATCCGGACGCCACCCCGAAGGATTTGCGCGGTTTCATGGCCGCCGGCCCCGTCCTGACGTCGATAGGAATGATCATTCTGGCGCGACGGGCTGCGCCTCGCGAAACGGGCGACACGCTGGCTTCCGAAACCATGGGCGCATCACCACCTCGCACATCCTGAACAGCGTCGACATCCCATCTGATGTCGCGATCTGGCCGATCATATGGGAAAGCGAGGGCGCGGATCCGACAGCCGGCCTGACACAGATCAAAGGCTCAGTCGGGCGCCGTCGGCTTGACGGCCGGTCGGCGCCCAAGTCCCTCCACATAGGCGATCATGGCGGCCGGCTCGTGGTCGGGCGTAGCGACCAAGGAGGTTCCATCGACCTCGCGCAGGACCGGAATAGGGCGACGTTATTCTGGTGGGCCACTCTTATGGCGGCGTCGTGAACACCACCGATGGCGTCGATCACCCAAGCGAGCTAGCGTCTGCGGGTTCCAACCAAAGGAGTGCGATTGCCGACCGTGGATCTAGAAAACCCGACGGCCCTGCCAGGAGACAAGCTCCGCGACATGGTCCCGTTTGTGCGATGCGTTTCCTAGAGCGCCTGCGTTGCCATGTTGGAGGAAACCCGGGTCGCCGTGCGTCCAAATCAATGGACGGGAACGGAGATAGAAGATGTTAAACCGAATTTTGGCGGCGATTGTAATCGCGAGCGCGCTGCTTGGGGGACCAGCAGCCGCTCACACGGACCATATCACCTCCCCGAATGCGGCGTTTGGACATGACGTCGGCGACGATTATCAGTTGATCAACTATCGGCAGTTCGAAGCCTATCTCCACACGCTCGCCGCCCAGTCCGACCGCATGAAGCTGATGGAGGTCGGCAAGACGACCGAGGGGCGGACGCAGTATGTGGCCGCCGTCTCGTCTCCGGCGAACATCGCCCGCCTGGATCATTATCGCGACATCGCCCGCCGTCTGGCCAAGGCCGAAGGCGTGGACGAAGCCGAGGCGCGCGCCCTGGCGGCCGAGGGCAAGGCCGTGGTCTGGATCGACGGCGGCCTGCATGCGACCGAGACCGTGCCGCCCCAGGCCCTGATCGCCGCCGTCCATGAATGGGTGACGGCTCAGGATCCCGAGGCCCTGCGGGTGCTGGACGACGTCATCATCCTGTTCGCGCCACTGAATCCGGACGGCTGGGATCTGGTGGCGGACTGGTACATGCGGGAGGAGGACCCGGCGAAGCGGGAGTTCGCCAGCCTGCCGCGCCTCTATCAGGCCTACGTCGGCCACGACAACAATCGCGACTATTATCTGTCGGCGATGACGGAGACGACCAACGTCAACCGGATGCTGTTCCGGGAGTGGTTCCCTCAGATCGTCTACAACCACCATCAGCCGGCGCCGGCCGGGACGGTCGTGTTCATGCCGCCGTTCCGGGATCCCTTCAACTACAACTACGACCCCTTGGCGATGACCACCCTGTCTGAAGTCGCCGCCGCCATGCACAACCGGCTGGTCGCCGAGGGCAAGCCCGGCGCGACCATGCGCAGCGGCGCCCCCTATTCGACCTGGAACAACGGGATGGAGCGGTCGATCACCTATTTCCATAACGCCATCGGCCTGTTGACGGAGATCACCGGGCACCCGACGCCGAGCCGCATCGCCCTCGTTCCGGACAACCAGTTGCCGCGGAACGATCTGCCGGCCCCGATCGCACCGCAGACCTGGCGGTTCCGGCAGTCGATCGACTATTCGCTGTCGATCAATCGGGCGGTGCTGGACTATGCCTCGCGCAATCGCGACCGGCTGTTGTTCAACATCTGGCGTATGGGGGCGAACGCCATCGCGCGGGGCGAGACCGACACCTGGCGCGTCACCCCGTCGCGGATCGACGCCCTGAAGGCGGCTGCGGGCCAGACCGGCCGCACCGCCGATCCCGCCCTTTACGACAAGGTGCTGCGCGATCCGGCGCTGCGCGATCCGCGCGCCTATGTCATCCCGGCGGACCAGGCCGATCTGCCGACGGCGATCGCCTTCCTCAACAGCCTGATCAAGACCGGGGTGGACGTGGATCGCGCGACCCGCGCCTTCTCCATCGCCGGAACCTCCTATTCGGCGGGGTCGTTCGTCGTGCGGACGAACCAGGCCTATCGGCCGCATGTGCTGGACATGTTCGAACCGCAGGATCATCCGCACGACCTGCGATATCCCGGCGGTCCCCCGGTCCTGCCCTATGACGCGACCGGCTATACGCTGGCGCTGCAGATGGGGGTGAGGTTCGACCGGATTTTCGATCCGTTCGAGGCGCCGCTGGAGCGCGTGCCGGACCTGATCGCCGTGCCCGCCGGTAAGATTCGCGGACGGGGCGACGCGGGCTTCGTCGTCGATCATGCAGCGATCAACAGCTTCATCCTGAGCAACCGTCTGCTGAAGGCGGGGCAGCCGGTGTTCTGGCAGAAGACCGAGGTTCGTCTCGGCGCGCGCACCCTGGCGCCCGGCGCCCTGTGGATTCCGGAAAGCGAGACGTCGCGCGTCCTGGTCGAACAGGCGGTCGCCGAGCTGGGCCTGAACGCCGAGGCGGTGTCGCGCGCGCCGGCGGGCGACGCCATGGCGCTGAAGCCGGTGCGGATCGGTCTGGTGGATCGCTACGGCGGCTCCATGTCCGCAGGCTGGACCCGTTGGCTGCTGGAGCAGTTCGAGTTCCCCTTCGAGGTCGTTTACCCCCAGCGTCTCGACGCAGGTGACCTGAACAGGGATTTCGACGTCCTGGTGTTCGCGCCTGATCTGCTGCCCGGCGACTTCCCCAACGGGAGCGGGCGCGGACAGCCGGATCCCGAGACGATTCCCGAAGCCTATCGGTCCTGGCTGGGCGCCGTGACGCGAGAGAAGACCCTGCCGCAACTGACCCGCTTCGCTGAGGCCGGGGGCACGATCGTGACCGCAGGATCGGCCCATAAACTGGCCCTGGCCCTGGGGGCGCCGATCGAGGACGTGCTCTCGAACGCGGACAGGCCCCTGCCCTCCACCGACTTCTTCATCCCCGGCGCCTTGCTGGCGATGGACGTCGATCCGGCCGAGCCCCTGGCCTACGGCCTGCCGGCGCGACTGGATGTCTTCTTCGACGAAAACGCGGCCTTCACCGTGCGCGACGGCGCCCGGATCGCCGCCCGTTACCCAGCGACCCCTGTGGTGTCGAGCGGCTGGGCCATAGGGCCCGAGAAACTGGCCGGCGCCGCCGCCGTGGTCGATGCGCCTATGGGGCAGGGTCGGCTGATCATCCTGGGGCCGGACGTGATCAATCGCGCGCAGGCGCGGGCCTCGGTGCGGCTGTTGTTCAACGCCCTGTTCTACGGCCCGGCGACAGCGGCGGGCTCCTGAATCGGGAAAAGGGGCGTCGGCCTGACGCCGACGCCCCTCTCGCCTGGCCCCGGAGTCAGCGGGGCGCCAGCTGAACTTCGAAGAAGCGATCGACGCGGACGCGAAGATCCTCAGTCGCGGCGGCGTTGGCGGCGACCGCCTGGCGGCTGCGGCTGGGATCGTCGAATCCGTGGGCCGCATCCGGATAGAGGGTCAGGTTCACTGAAGCGCCCGCCGCTTGAGCGCGATCAACCAGGGTCCGGCAGCTTTCGGGCGACACCTCCTGGTCGGCCGTTCCCATGAAGACCTCGACCGGCGCATAGGTCTTGTACTCCCGCCGGAACCGTCCCTGGAGGCCGCAGCCCGGATAGAGGGCGAGACCCGCCCGGAAGCCGATCCGCCGCATGTCGCCGGGCTTGTCGTCAGCCAAGGCCGAAAGGACAGTGCTGGCGCCGTTGGAGAAGCCCATCAGGCCGATCCGGTCATCCGCCACCCCCTCCAGGCTGCGCAGGAACCGCAGCGCGCCATAGGCGTCCAGGGGGCGGATCGTCACTTCGTTGATCTCTGGCGGTCGCGAACTGTAGGTCCCGGCCGCGAAACCGGTCGGATAGCCTCGCGGCCCGAAACTGTCGACGACAAGGGCGTAGTACCCCCGGTCGGTCCAGTACGCGGCCCAGAATTTGAGTCGCAGCGTCAGGCTCCGCGCCTCATAGACCCCGTCGGCCAGGGACGAATAGACCCCGCCCCTGCCGTGCAGCAGGACGACCGCCGGCGCGCCGGATTCGGGCGTTGGTCCCTCGGGCCGGAACAGATAGCCGACCAGTTCGGTTCGCGGCTCGTCCATGCTGCGAAACACGACCCGCTCGCCGAGCCGCTGTTCAGCCGTGGCCGAGTCCTGCCGGACGGCGGTGTTCGATATCACCGTGTGGTGAACTGCATCAGATTTCAGCGGGGCTTGCGGCTGCTCCTGCGCCTGGACGGCCGGCGCCGCGGCCAGAAGGGCGGCGAGGAGCGCCGAGAGATGGCGTTGAGGACGGGTCATTCGAGCGGTCTCTCCTTGTAGGCTGTGAAATCCAGTTCGCCCTCCATCCGCGCGACGGCGACGGCGACGGCCAGGTCGCTGGTGCAGTTCGGCACGGTGCGGATCATGTCCAGGGGCCGATCGAAGGGCAGGATGAAGCCGACGATCAAGGCCGTCTGCTCCGGCCCTAGACCGATGACTGAAAGCACTGCCGCCAGCAGAAACAGGGAGGCCGAAGGCACGGGCGCGGCGCCCAGGGCCACCATGGCGGTGACCGCCATTATGGCGAGATAGTCGGCTGGCCCCAGGGCCACGCCGAAAACCTGGGCGGAAAAGGCGGCCAAGAGGCCGACGTAGAGGGCGGCGCCGTCCATGCTCAGGGTCACTCCGAGCGGCAAGACCGTCGAGGCGATCGCCGGGCTGACGCCGAGATTTCTCTGGGCCACCCGCAGCGCCACAGGCAGGGTCGCGGCGCTGGACGAGGTCGAAAAGGCCACCGCCACCGCGTCTACGATGTCGCGATAGAAGGGCAGAACCGGCGTTCGCGCCAGAAGACGCAGTACGGCGCCGTGAACGATGAAGGTCTGAAACGCCGCGCCGACAACAACACAGCAAGACAGCCGCAGGACGCTGACGAAGGCCGACGGCCCGCTGGTTCCCATCACCCAGGCGATGAGGGCGAAGACGCCGAACGGCGCCAGCTCCATTACGAACTGGACGACGCGCAGAAGCACGGCCGATCCGGACTCCAGAACTTTCTGCAAGGGGCGTCCGTCCTCGCCCGTCACCAACAGAGCGGAGCCGATCAACAGGGCGAAGAAGATGACGGCGAGAATGTCGCCCTCGGCCATGGCCGCGATCGGGTTCAAAGGCACGATGTCGGCGAGGACGGCGGCGAGATCCTGTGCGTCGGCCAGAGGCGCGGGCGCGACGCCCGCTAGATCGACGTCGGCGCCCGGCTGGATCAGCGCGCCCAGGCCCAGACCGACGGCGGCGCCCACCAGCATCAAGCCGAAGTAGAGAACCATGGTCTTGAGACCGACCGCTCCCAGACGCGCCGGGTCGGACATGGCCGACACGCCGGCGGCGACGGTCACGAACACCAGCGGGGTCACCAACATGCGGATCAGCCGAACGAAGAGGTCGCCGATCCATTTCAGATCCTGGGCGCGTTCTCCGAGCACCAGGCCCGCGAGCACGCCCAGCCCCAGACCCAGCAGGATCCGTCGCCACAGCGGCGTGGCGAACCATAGGCGCGTGACGATCCGCACCGGTCGGGCCAAGCCCGCCGAAGGCGCAAGGGAGGACATGTCGATTTCCAGAGAGGCCCGGACGAGGCCTCAGCCTCGCCCGGGCGTCGCCATTAGAAGGACTTGCGGATGCTGGCGTACCACCAGCGGCCGCGGTTGGAATGGACGCTGCCGTTGTAGCCGAACCGGTCGTCGGCCAGCGGCGGGTCCTCGTCGAACAGATTGCGCGCGCCGATCCGGACCCGGGCGCCGTCCAGCGGGCCGCCCTTGTCGAATTCGTATTGGACATAGAGGTTGTGGGTCAGCCACTCGTCCACCACCCAATAGTCGTCGGTATCCACATAGGTGGCGCTGGTGTCGACGAAGTCGGAGACGTAGCTGGTGTACCAGCCTGAGGTCCACTGCCCCAGGTCCCACGTCAGGGACGCGGTGAACTTCCATTCCGGCCGGCCGTTCTGTCCGATCAGGTCTTCCACGCCGCCGACCGTCACGCCCGCGATCGTGCCGTCGGCCAGGGCGTCCAGCAGGATCTGATGCTGTTCGCTGGCCTCCTGATACAGTTTCAGCTTCTGGCTGGCGTTGAGGCTGAGCCGCCAGTCGCCGACCGGGGTGTCGCGCAGCGTGTAGAAGAGGCGGAAATCGAGGCCTTCAGACTCGCGCGGCTGCAGGTTCATGTACTCGTCGGTGATGTACAAGAGGTCGCCGACGGGCGCGAGGCCCGCTGCGGCCGCATCGGCGATCTGCTGGGCGTTGGGCGTATCGCGAACCACATTGGGGTTCGAACTACCGATCTGACGCAGGTAGTAGTCCCTGATCAGTTGGTTCGTACCGCCGAAAATTCCGACCAGATCCTCCTGCCGGATCTTCCAGTAATCGACGGTCAGCGTCAGGTCGCCGAACCGGTCGGACCAGAGTTCGGGTTCGAACACCAGGCCCAGGCTGAGGTTCTCGGAGGTCTCCGCCTTGAGGTCCGTGTTCCCCGACCGTTTTTCGATCCGATCTTCGCTGGTGCAGTAGTCGTTGCTGGTCGTCAGCGTCGGGATTGCGCCGATAGCGAGTTGCACCGCACAGGCGGCGTAATCACGCCGGCTGTTGGAGCGTTCGAAATCCGGCTGGTGGAGTTGCAGCAGGTTGGGCGCCCGGAAGCCTTCCGACCAGGCGCTGCGGAACATCAGCCAAGGCGTCGGGCGATAGGCCAGCGCGATCTTCGGGGCCCCGACCGTCCCGAACAGGGTGTAGTTCTCCACGCGACCCGCAATCTGGAGGTCGATCGACTGCACCAGCGGGATGTTCATCTCGGGCGAAACGACCGGTACGGCCAGTTCGAGGAAGGCCGAGTAGACGTTGCGGGCGCCCGAGCTGTCCGGGGTGTAGGACACGCCCATCACGTCGCTCTGGGATACGACGCCTGCCAGGTCCGTAAAGGTGATCGTTCCGTCCAGACGCGGGTCGCGATCTTCAGCGAAGGTTTCGCGACGCGCTTCTACCCCCGCCGCCAGGCCCACATGTCCAGCCGGCACCGGATAGAAGTCGCCCTTGGAGACCTTGAAGTCCCACTGCATGAGCTCGGTCTCGGCATAGCGGTAGACCTTGACCATGAAACTGTCGATCGTCTCCTGGTTATTCAAACCCGTCGCGCCGTTCCGGGGACTGTTCAGATCGCCGCCCACAAAGGGATTATAGGCGTCAGGCGTCGTCCTATTGATCGCGTCCTGGAGCAAGGTCATGCTGACCCCGTCCATTTCGTCGGTCGTTTCGGCCTTGCTGTAGAGCAAGGCGCTTTCCCAATCGAAGCCGAAGCGTTCGCCGCGCAGACCGCCCAGATATCGGGTGGTGACGTTTTCGACCTCGACCTCCCGATAGCCGAGATCGGCGAAACGGTAGTCCTGAATCTGGATCGCTGAACCCGTTGTCGGCACCCCGGACAATCCGCTCAGCCGCGCCGTCACGCCCGTGGCGCCGAAAGGATTCCAGTAGGCGGTCGGCGACATGAGGACGCGCTGCGTGTCCAGCGGCGTGTCCTGCTGGCGCTGCGACCAAGTCTCGCCCCAGTAGTAGCTCAGCTCTCCGAAGAACTCGACGCCGTTATCGAACTCGTGGTTGATGAAGGTGAACAGATTGGCGCGGTCCACCGCCGAACTGATGGTCCGCATAGAGTCCAGACCATATCGGAGATTGTTGTCCTCGCTCGTCGTCGACAGGGTTGAGTTGTCGAAACAGGTCCCCGTCGTATAGGCGCCGGTGATGCAGCCGGCGTTGGTGCTGGGCTGAACGTGGAAGGTGCCGGCGGTAGATGTCAGGGTCGTTCCGTTGACGCGCGTGGTGGTTCCCGCGTTCTTGTAGGTCGTCGGATCCAGCTTGATGCCCTCAGCCCAGGCCGTGATCGTGCTGTAGGTCCCATAGTCGAGGCCAGAGGCGCGGCCGTTGAAGGCGGCCACCCGTCCCGCGACCGTCGCATAGTCGCGTTCCCAGATGTAGAGCGGATCCCGGGTCAGGTAGCCGCCCATGATTGAGACGTTGGTCTTGCCGTTGTTGAAGTCCTTGCCAGCCTGAAAATCGAAGGAATATTCCTCCATTCCCCCTTCGTCGTGCCCCATGGCGGCCTGGACCGTGAAGCCTTCGAAGTTGTCGCGCAGGACGTTGTTGACGACGCCGGCCACCGCGTCGGTGCCGTAAAGCGCCGCAGCGCCGTCCGCGAGAACCTCGACCCGACGCAGGCCGAATGTCGGGATGGCGTTGGTGTTGACCGTCTGAACCGGCACATAGCCTTCAATCTGCGTACCGGGGTGAGGCACCAATCGCCGGCCGTTCAGCAGTACCAGCGTATTGCCCGTGCCGATCGAACGCAGATCGATCGAAGCCACATCGCCCCGCGCATTGTTGATCCCGCCGTTGTCGCTGTCCGCCTCATTGAAACCGACGTCGCCCATCTGTGCGATGGAGCGGTAAAGATCGTCGCCGTCTGCGGCGCCGATCGCATCCAGATCAGACTGATCGACGACGGTGACCGGCAGGGCTTCGTTTATGCGTGTCCCCCTGATCCGGCTACCGACGACCACGACCTCTTCGACCTCGGCTGCGCGTCCGTCGCCGTGCGTTCGCTTTTGCAGGATGATGGTCGATCCCTCATGCGAGGCGACGTAGAGGTCGGTGCCTTCAAGCAGGCGGCTGAGCGCGTCTTCGACGTCCATCTGCCCCGAGACGGCGGGTCCGACGCGGCCCGTGAGGTGGCCGGTGGGCGCTGAAATCGTCACGCCCGCCTGACGCGCCAAGTCAGGAATGGCTTGAGCGAGCGGCTGGGCCGCCACATTGAACTGCCTCACCTGAGCAGCTGCCCCATGGGCGGCCACGACAAGCACCCCGCCGGCGACGCCCGCCGCCAGCCAACTCTTCCACGACACCATGAGATCCCCCGATCCGTCTGTCTATGTTCCCCCGGCGCACCGGACATAGACAAGACGGTTCAGGGATCAGAAATCCTCCAGCGTCCGGAAAATATTTAACCGTGAAGAAGCTGAATCCGGGTCGAGCTGATTTCCGCGCGGAGGTTCAGACTGCGCGCCGCCGCCCGGGCGAAGGCCGCAGGATCGTTCGCTTCGAACAGGCCGGTGATCTTCATTTCGGCCACGTCCCGATCCGCCAGCAGGATCGGAACGTCGCTGAAACGCGCGAACTCGGCGGCCGCCTGTTCGAGGCTGTCGTTGTGGAACTCGATCTTTCCGTCACGCCAGGCGAGAAGCCGCCCGGTTTGGGGCGCATCGACGAAACGAGGGCTGGTCGCTTCGCCGCCGGCCAGGCTGATCAGCTGGTTGGCGGTCAGGATGTGCGCCCTGTCCCGCCCGACCCGCATATGGACCGATCCCGCCAAGGCGACGATCTCGAGCGGCGCCTGATTCAGCCGCTTCAGCAGGAATGCGCCGTCATAGGTGGTCAGCACCGCGCCCGCAGCCCGCATGACGAACGGCCGCACGGGATCGACGGCCACCTCGAACAGGGCTTCGCCGTACATGAGGACGACTTCCCGGACAGATCGCGTATAGCGGACGCTGACCTGCGACAGGGTGTTGAGCGTCACGACGCTGCCGTCATCCAGCGTTACCGAGCGAATCTCGCCGCGCTGCGTGTCGAGACGTTGAGACCGCCGCCAGTAGGCGGCGGCCAGACCCGTTCCGCTCAACATCGCCACAGCGACGCCCGCCGCCAGCAGAGAGCGTCGCGCGACCATCGGTTGTTCGGCGACGGGTCCGCCTGCCAAGGCCGCCGCTTGTCTGGTATGAACCGCTATGGCGCGGGCGCGGGCGAACGCGCCCAGGCGACGTGGGTCCTCTCCCGCCCAGGCGTCGAATTCCCGCTGATGCGCCGGTGAAAACGGCCCACGATCAAGCCGCGCGGCCCACTGGGCGGCGCGGCGATCGATCTCTTCAGCCGTTTCCGTCTCTGCCATCCGCCCTTCGTCCGATCCGCACGTTTCGCAACCTAGACGCATCTGGAGCATCATATCCTCCATCGGCGTATGCGGCCATCAAGAGGACAAAGGCCTTGGCTATGTGCTTTTCGACGGTGCTTTCCGGGAATCCCGTCTCCCGCGCAATCTCTTTTTGAGAGCGTCCTTGGACCCGACTGAGAATGAAGATGCGGCGTGTCTTATCGGGAAGGCGGTCAATCATTTTCGCGAGAAGCCGAAGTTCGTTTCGGCCCGCGACTTCGTCTTCTGGCGTCACCGCATCTGCCGCCACCTGAAGTCTGTCAATATCTGCGACGGCGTCGAGCGGCACCACGCTCTTCCGTCTTAAGCGATCGACTGCAGCAGACCGGGCCGTGCGAAAAAGATAAGCGCGCACGTTAAGGATGGATCCGACATCCGCGACACCGATCAGTTTCGCGTAGGTTTCCTGCACGATATCATCAACGTCGGCTGGCGATGCCGCCCGGCGCAACCATGCGCGCAGCGCAGGCTCATGCGGCATCACGCTTCGCGCAAGCCAACGCGCTGTGTCTTCTGAAACCCCCATGGCCACAGAGACTGGCACGCGCCTTCACAAGGCAGCAAGCCCGCGATCTCTGAAATCACCCGCACCGGGAGGATGCCCTCCTTTTTTCGGGCGCTGTCGCGCAGTTGTTACAAAGCCGGCGTCGACGGTCGATAAAAACGACCCCCCCC
Source organism: Brevundimonas sp. GW456-12-10-14-LB3 (assembly GCF_059424365.1). Lineage (NCBI taxonomy): Bacteria > Pseudomonadati > Pseudomonadota > Alphaproteobacteria > Caulobacterales > Caulobacteraceae > Brevundimonas > Brevundimonas sp. GW456-12-10-14-LB3. The sequence continues at coordinate 32,532 of NZ_JBWKZJ010000006.1, read as the reverse complement.
CCCCCCACGCTCCGTTCGCCTAGGTTCTGGACTCATAAGCCCTGAGCCAGAGGCGGGTCGAGGTCAGCAGGACGGCGGCGAGGATGTCTCTTGCCAGCTTGTCGAAGCGGGTTGCGACGCGGCGGAAGTGCTTGAGGCGGATGTCCCGATCGCAGCGATTTCGACCGGGGCACGGGTGGGCAAGTGCGGATCGAGCGCCAACAACTGGCGCAACTCAAGAGCATAGGCTGAGCATACGTCCTGCAAATCTACCGCCGTAGTCCTACAGGATCGCATTGGCCGAGCCGGAGCGCCAATGTCGCCCTGTCAGCAACCCCCACCTTCGCCAGAGGTCGCACCCGCATGCCCGCCGCCTCTCACTCCCACTCGATCGTGCCCGGCGGCTTGGACGTCACGTCATAGACCACGCGGTTCACGCCGCGGACCTCGTTGATGATCCGCGTCGCCGTCTTGGCCAGGACGTCCCAGGGGAACTGGTAGAAGTCGGCCGTCATGCCGTCCGTCGAGGTGACGGCGCGCAGGGCCAGAACCTTTTCGTAGGTGCGGGCGTCGCCCATGACGCCGACGGTCTTGACCGGCAGCAGGACGGCGAAGGCCTGCCAGATGTCGTCGTAGAGGCCCGCCTTGCGGATCTCCTCCAGATAGATGGCGTCGGCGTCCTGCAGGGTCGCCACGGCGTCCGGCGTGATCTCGCCGGGGATGCGGATGGCCAGGCCCGGTCCTGGGAAGGGGTGGCGGCCGACGAAGGCGTCGCTCAGGCCCAGTTCGCGGCCCAGCGCCCGGACCTCGTCCTTGAACAGTTCGCGCAAGGGCTCGACCAGTTTCAGCTTCATATAGTCGGGCAGGCCGCCGACATTGTGGTGGCTCTTGATGACGTGTGCCTTGCCGCTGGACGAGGAGACGCTCTCGATCACGTCGGGATAGAGGGTGCCCTGGGCCAGGAACTCGGCGCCCTCGATCTTGGCCGACTCGCGGTCGAACACTTCGATGAACAGGCGGCCGATGGTCTTGCGCTTGGTTTCCGGGTCGGAGATCCCGGCCAGCTCGCCCAGGAATTCCTTGGACGCATCAACGTGGATCAGCGGGATGTTGTAGTGTTCGCGGAACAGGGTGGTGACCTGTTTCGCCTCGTCCTTGCGCAGCAGGCCGGTGTCGACGAAGACGCAGGTCAGCTGGTCGCCGATGGCCTCGTGGATCAGCACGGCGGCGACGGAACTGTCGACGCCGCCGGACAGGCCGCAGATCACCTTGGCGTCGCCGACCTGTTCGCGGATCTGGGCGATCTTCTCGTCGCGATAGGCGGCCATGGTCCAGTCGCCCTTCAGCCCGGCGATGCCGTGGGTGAAATTCTTCAGCATCTGGTGGCCGCGCGGGGTGTGCATCACCTCCGGGTGGAACTGCACGCCATAGAAGCGCCGCGTCTCGTCGGCGATCACCGCATAGGGGGAGCCCTCGGACGAGGCGACCACGTCGAAGCCTTCGGGGATGGCGACGATCTTGTCGCCGTGGCTCATCCAGACTTCCTCGTCCTCGCCCACCGGGGCCAGACCGGCCAGCAGGGGCGAGTCCTTCTGGACCGTGATGGCGGCGCGGCCGAACTCGCGCGTATGGCCGCCCTCGACCTTGCCGCCCAGCTGTTCGCACAGGGTCATCTCGCCGTAGCAGATGCCCAGGACCGGCACCCCGGCCTCGAACACGGCCTGGGGCGCGCGGGGGCTGCCTTCTTCGTGGACGCTCTCGGGCCCGCCCGACAGGATGATGGCCGCCGGGTTCATCCCCGCCAGGGCCGCCTCGGCCTTCTGGAACGGATGGATCTCGCAATAGACGCTGGCCTCGCGCAGGCGGCGGGCGATCAGTTGGGTCACCTGGCTGCCGAAGTCGACGATGAGGACTGATCGGTGGTCGTGCGGCAAGGTCATGGCGTGATCGAATCCGGGGCGGGAGGTTGCGCGGGGTCTTGGCCTTGTGCGGCCGGGATTTCAAGGGCGGCGAGGCCGTCGGCCTCCAGCACCGCGATCAGACGGTCCAGAGCGGCGGCCAGGTTCTCGTCCACATGGCAAAGGGTGGAGGTCCAGTCCTCGAGCGCCTTCAGCTCGGTCCGGCCGTCCGACACGCCGCGCAAGGCGACCAGAGGAAGGCCGAAGGTCTGGGCCGCCCGGACCAGGGCCCAGGTCTCCATATCCACCATCTCGGCGTCGATGGCGTCATAGGCGACGCCGGAGACGACATTGGCGCCGGTCGAAAGCCTGGCGGTCGGCAGGCCCGGGACGGGGCACGGCAGGGGCAGGACCGCAGGCTGGTTCAGCAGCGGGGTCACCCCCTTGGGAAAGCCTAGAGGGCTGGCGTCCATGTCGCGATAGGCGACCGAAGAAGCCTGATAGACGCAGGCGTGCTCCAGCACCCGCGAGCCGCACGACCCCAGGGAGACGATCAGATCCGGCAGATCGCCCGCCGCCTCCAGCCGGGCCAGGGCTGCGGTCAGGGCCACGGCGGCCTCCACCGGGCCGACGCCGGTCATCAGGGGCTGGATGCGGGCGCGCAGACAGTCGCCGTATTCGGCGGGCGCGGCCATAACGTAGAGGACCGAAATCTCGCCGTGCCGAACCGGCGCCGCCCCCATCAGGCGGCCCGCTGATAGACGGCGGCGAAGAAGCCGTCGGTGTCGGCCGAGGCCGGCGACAGCCGCAGCCGCGCGCCGGACGCCAGTTCAGCGAACCTGGTCCGGGCGGCGTCGGTCAGTTGCGGCGCGCCCAGCAGGTCGGCGACCGGGACCGGTTTGAACTCGGGATGGGCGGCCTCGAAAGCGTCGGCGCTGGCCTCGTTCTCGCGCGCCAGCATCGAACAGGTGACATAGACCAGACGCCCGCCCGGTTTCACCAGCTTGGTCGCCTGGCTCAGGATACGGACCTGAACGGCGTGCAGTTTCTCGACCTCGTCCGCCGTCAGACGCCAGGCGTCCTCGGGCCGACGCCGCCAGGTGCCCGAGCCCGAACAGGGGGCGTCGACGAAGACCAGATCGGCCTGGCCGTTCAGCGCCTCCAGCCCCCCGCCGTTCTGGCCGATCAGCACCAGTTCGGCCTCGACGCCCGCGCGTTGCAGGCGAGGGCGGATATTCTCCAGCCGCTTGTTGACCACGTCGGAGGCCGTCAATCTCCCCTCCCCCTTCATGGCCTGGGCCAGACCCAGGGTCTTGCCGCCGCCGCCTGCGCAATAGTCCACAACCGTCGCGCCGGGTTGCGCCCCGGCCAGCCAGCAGACGACCTGACTACCCTCGTCCTGGATCTCGAACTTGCCGGACTTGAACCCCTCCAGCGCCTGGATATTGGGCGGCGGCTCGGACGGCACGCGCAGGCCGACGGCCGACCAGGGCGTGCGCGAAACGTCCAGCCCGGCGGCCTTCAGTTCGGCCTCGACCTCCTCGACCGTGGCGGCCGAGTCATTGATCCGCAGGTCGATCGGGGCGCGCGGCGCCATCAGGGCGCGTGCCTCTTCGGCCCAACGCTCGCCGAAGGTCGCCTTGAAATCCTCGACCACGAACTCGGGCAGGCCGGCGGCGACCCAGCCGGGAAGCTCCCCCTCCCCCGCCGTGATCCGGCCGCGTTCCTGTTTCGACAGGGGCCGCGGCCCGTAGCCGTCGCCCGCATGCAGGGCCTCGATCTCTTCCAGCGACAGGCCGTCGATGGCGTGCAGGGACCCGATCACCAGGGCCCGGCCGTCCTCGCGCCCGCCCATGATCCAGGACAGGCGGCCGCGCGCCCGCAGCACCTTGTAGACGCGGTCGGCGATGGCGCGCCGGTCCTTGGACCCGGCGTATCGGTTGGCGCCCCCCCAGGCTTTCAGGACGGTTTCCGCCGGCTGGCGGCCCTGGGCGATGGCGTCCAGAACGGAGGCGGCGGCGGCGAGACGGGCGGCTGGGGTCAATCTAGGCTTTCAGAAGAAACAGGGACGCCAGCACCATGACCAGTCCCACGATCGAGACCAGCCAGACCAGCGACCGGATATAGGGAACGCCAAGGGCGTAGAGCGGCAAATAGACGACGCGACCCCAGAAATAGAGGGTCGTCCCCCACAGCGTCAGGGGTCCGGAGGCCTCGACCACATGGGCGATCAGCACCGCGCCGATGAACAGGGGCAGGGTCTCGAACAGGTTCGACTGCGCCCGCTCCAGGCGCCCCACCACCGGGCGGGACGGCCCGGCCGGCGTATCGCGTGCGCCGGCGTTCCAGGCCAGACCGAACTGCGCCGTCCGCCCCAGGGCCGGCGCCAGAATGTGGACCAGGGCCAGGATGAGCGTCAGGGCCAGATAGGTCAGTTCGGTCGTCATGGCCTTATCCCTGTCTGTAGTTCGGCGCCTCGCGCGTGATCATCACGTCGTGGACGTGGCTTTCCCGCAGGCCGGCGCCGGTGATGCGCACGAAGCGGGCGCGGTCCTGGAAGTCCGGGATCGTGCCGGCGCCGACATAGCCCATCGAGGCGCGAAGCCCGCCGACGAGCTGGTGCAAAACCGGACCAATAGGCCCCTTGTAAGGCGTCTGGCCCTCGATGCCCTCGGGCACCAGCTTCTCGGACGAGACTTCCTTCTGGAAATAGCGGTCGGCCGAGCCGCGCGCCATGGCGCCGACCGAACCCATGCCGCGGTACGACTTGTAGGACCGGCCCTGGTACAGGAAGACCTCGCCGGGGCTCTCGTCAGTGCCGGCGAACATCGAGCCCATCATGGCCACGTTCGCGCCGGCCGCGATGGCCTTGGCCAAGTCGCCCGAGTACTTGATCCCGCCGTCGGCGATCACCGAGGCGCCGGAGCCCTTGGCGGCCCGCGCGGCGTCCATCACGGCGGTCAGTTGGGGCACGCCCACGCCGGCGACGATGCGGGTGGTGCAGATGGAGCCCGGACCGATCCCGACCTTCACCGCATCGGCGCCCGCGTCGATCAGGGCCCGTGTCGCGTCATAGGTGGCGACGTTTCCGGCGATGATCTGCAGCCGATTGTTCTCGCGCTTGATCCGTTCGACCACCGCCGCGACCGAGGCCGAGTGGCCGTGGGCGGTGTCGATCACGACGACGTCGCATCCGGCTTCGGCCAGGGCCATGGCCCGTTCGAAGCCGGCGTCGCCGACCGTCGAGGCGGCGCCGACCAGAAGCCGGCCCTGCTCGTCCTTGGCGGCGTTCGGGAAGGCCTGGGCCTTCTCGATGTCCTTCATGGTGATCAGGCCGACGGCGCGATAATCCTCGTCCACCACGATGACCCGCTCGATCTTGCGGGTGCGCAGCAGCTCGCGCGCCTCCTCGCGGCCGGCGCCCTCGCGCACCGTGATCAGGTCGCCGGTGGTCATCAGAGAGGCGGCCGTGACGTTCGGATCGCTCTCGAAACGCATGTCACGGTGGGTCAGCATGCCGACCAGCTTGCCCGACTTGGGATCGACGACCGGAAAGCCGGTGATCTTCTTGCGTTCGACGATCTCGCGCACCTCGCCCAAGGTCGTCGTGGGGCTCACCGTCACCGGATTGACCACCATGCCGCTCTCATAGCGTTTGACGGCGCGGACCTGATCGGCCTGCTCCTCGATGGTCATGTTGCGGTGAAGCACGCCCAGGCCGCCGGACTGGGCCATGGCGATCGCCAGGCGGCTTTCCGTCACCGTGTCCATGGCGGACGACAGCAGCGGGATGTTCAGTTTGATGTCGCGCGTCAGCTGGGTCGAGACGTCGACCATCGCCGGCATGAACTCGGACGGGCCGGGTTCCAGCAAAACATCGTCGAAGGTCAGTCCTTCGCGTATCTCCATGGGGAGTCTCCGTTTTGCGGGCCGCGTATAACGGGGTGCGGGGGTCGGGGGCAAGGGTCTTGCGGCTTATGCACCCGATAGATTTTATTGGTTTGCAACCCAGCGCCCCAATGACCATTCTCGCATCATGGTCGGCGTCATCCTCAGCACCGCACGAAAACTGGCCCTGAAGATCGCCAGCTACGGGGTCATGCACCTCGTGGTGGCCATTCTGGTGGCCTTCGCCATCACCCGCGACTGGCGCATCGCCCTGGCCGTCGGCATGGTCGAGCCCTTCTTCCAGACCATCGCCTATTCGATCCACGACCGCGTCTGGCACCGGATCGAACGCCGCCGCATGGCCTCGAACATCGAAGAGGCGGCCGAGGCCTTCACCGCTCGGCTCGACATCATGTCGCCCGAGGAACAGGCCCGCGTCCACGACAACCACGGCCATGGCCACAGCCACGCCCTGCCCCGCTCGCTGAAACAGGTGGCGGTCAAGACCGTGACCTATGGCGTCATGCACTTCACCGTCGCCGTCCTGGTGGCCTTCGCCCTGACCCAGGACATCCGCGCCGCCCTGGCCATCGGCGTCATCGAGCCCCTGGTTCAGACGGTCTTCTTCACCCTGCACGACCGGGTCTGGTCGCGGATGGAAGAACGCCGCGCGGCCCGTAGACCCGCGACGGCCTGAAGGCCGCCTAGCGCTTATTCAACGCCACCAGAAACACCTCGGCGCTGTCCTTCCGACTGGACTCCGGCTTGACGTACTTCACCGTCTCGAACTCCTCGCGCAGTCGCGCCAGAACGCCCCCGGCGTCGCCGCCCTGGAAGTTCTTGGAGACGAAGGCGCCGCCGGGCCGAAGGGTGCGGATGGCGAAGTCGGCGGCGATTTCGATCAGGGCGATGATCTTCAGGTGGTCGGTCTGGCGGTGGCCGACCGTGTTGTGCGCCATATCCGACAGAACCAGGTCCGGCTGTCCGCCGATGGCTTCGATCAGCTGCTGATCCACGCCGGGGTGGGTGAAGTCGGCCTGGAGCAGGGTCGCGCCGGGGATCGGCTCGATCATCAACAGGTCCACCCCGGCCACGGCGCCCGCGCCCCGGTTCAGCGCCACCTGGACCCAGCCGCCCGGCGCCGCGCCCAGGTCGATGACCTTGGACCCGCGCTTGATCAGGCGGAACTTGTCGTCGATCTCGATCAGTTTGAAGGCGGCGCGCGAACGCCAGCCCTCCGCCCGCGCCCGCTCGGACCATTTGTCGGACAGTTGGCGCTTGATCCACTGCTGGCTCGACATGGACTTGGTGTCGGCCGTCTTCATCTTCGTGCCCATGCCGCGACCGGCGGCCGTTCCGCCGCTGGGCGGCCGCACCATTCGACGGCGTTCTTGAGGCTTTTCGTCTTCACTCATCGTTCCCACATAGCCCCGACCGGCGTTGCGGGCTATGTCCCGCCTCAAATCAACCCCGAGAGGACGACCGAAATGGCCGACACCCTGACCTTCACCCTGGACACCGGAGACGGCGAAGCCCGCGACGTGGTCATCAAGCTGCGCCCCGACTTGGCCCCCAACCACGTCGCCCGCATCACCGAACTGGCTTCGGAAGGCTTCTACGACGGCGTCGTCTTCCACCGCGTCATCCCCGGCTTCATGGCCCAGGGCGGCGATCCGACCGGCACCGGCACCTCGGGCTCCAACAAGCCGAACCTGAAGCAGGAATTCTCGGCCGAGCCGCACGTGCGCGGCGTCTGTTCCATGGCCCGCACCGCCGATCCGAACAGCGCGAACTCGCAGTTCTTCATCTGCTTCGACGACGCCACCTTCCTGGACCGTCAGTACACCGTCTGGGGCGTGGTCGAGTCCGGCATGGAACACGTCGACGCCCTGCCGAAGGGCGAGCCGCCGCGCAGCCCCGGCAAGATCGTCAAGGCGACGGTCAACTAAGCCGGCTCCACACCGAAAGATCGCGCCGGCCTTGGCCGTCGGCGCGATCTCAGGCCTCCGGCGCCGCCTTGTCCCGGCCGCCGTCGAACCGCAGCGTCTGCGCCTCGCGCCACAGCTGCCGCAGCGCCTCGACCGGCTGGTCCGCCCCCAGCAGAGCCAGTTGTTCGACCCAGACCGTCGCGAGTCGATCAATCGTTGACTGAGTCCAGCCCGGCGGCTGCTGGCGCGCCCAGTTCTGCACCGATCCCGCGTTGAAGATCATCAGGAAGACGCAGGCGACCAGCACGGTCTGGCTGGTCCACCGCCGCGCGCGCGCCGCCTCCCCTTCCTCGTCCAACGGCGGGGCGGGGGGAAAGGCGAAACGACCGAGGGCGACCAGCGCGTTCTCCCGCGTCGGCAAGTCATGGGCGTCGGCGGCGTCGATCCAGTCGCTGGGCGGATCGGCGGCCGTCGGCTCCTCCAGCGGCGGAAACGGCGACACCGGCGGCTGGGCGCGGGTGGGAAAGGGGTCGATCGGGTCCGTCGGCTCGCTCATCGTCGGATCAAGGCCTCAGAACTGGAAATAGATGAAGGGCGCCACGCCCTCGGGCCGCATCGCCTCGACCAGAAGGATCGCCAGTCCGATGAGGATGCCCAGGGTCGGCGACGGCGCCGTCTTCAGCCGTTCGGCCAGCCCCTCCACCGCGCGCGGCGGCAGTCCGTGCATCGCCAGTCCGCCGACGATCAACGCCAGCACAAAGGGCGTCAACAGGCTGAAGCCCTCGAACCGACCCAGGCCGACCAACATCTGCATCGCCAGATCGAAGGTTTCGGCGCGGAACAGAATCCAGCCCAGACAGACGACGTGGAAGGTGATCAGAACCCCCAGCCAGGTCGGGACGACCTTGCGGTCCTTGACCAACGCGCGCCCTAAACGCTCCACCACCTGCGCCCCGCCGTGCAGGGCGCCCCAGGCCACGAAGGTCCAGGCCGCCCCGTGCCACAACCCGCCCAGCAGCATGGTGATCATCACATTCATGCACGACGACCAAAGCCCTTTGCGCCCCCCGCCCAGCGGCACATACAGATAGTCGCGCAGCCAGCTGGACAGGCTGATGTGCCACCGCCGCCAGAAGGCCTGCATCGAGGCCGCCCGGTACGGCTGGTCGAAGTTGCGCGGGAAGGAATAGCCCAGCAAGGCCGCGACGCCGATGGCCATGTCCGAATAGGCCGAGAAGTCGCAGTAGATCTGAACTGCATAGGCATAGACCGCCGCCGCTATGTCGATTGCCCCATAGGCCGCAGGATCGAAGAAGACCGGATCCACCAGCCGCGTCGCCAGCTCGGACGCGATCACGGTCTTCTTGAACAGGCCCCAGACGATCAGCAGCAGCCCATGGGTCGCCATCTCGCGCGTCAGCCGCGGCACCCGGGCGAACTGGGGCAACAGGTCCGAGGCCCGCACGATGGGCCCAGCCACCAGGTGCGGGAAGAAGCTCATCAGCAGCATGACGTCCAGCAGGCTCTCGGCCGGCGCCGTCTTGCCGCGATAGACGTCGACCACATAGCTGATGCCCTGGAAGGTGAAGAAGCTGATCCCCACCGGCAGCACCACCTGCAACAGGGGCAGGTCCCGCTCCCAACCAAATTGGGCAAGCAGATCAACAGCCTGTTCGACGAAGAAGCCGTAATACTTGAAGAAGCCCAGGATAAGCAGATTGGCCGCCACGCCCAGACTGACCCACAGTTTGCGCCGCGCGGACCGGTCGCTGCGCACGACCAGGGCCGCCACGCCCCAGTTCAGCACGGCCGAGACGATCAGCAGCCCCACGAACCGCCAGTCCCACTGGGCGTAGAAGAACCAGCTGGCGAGCAGCAGGAACAGTTTGCGCCGCCCGTTCTCTCGATCCAGGCTCCAGCTGACCAGATAGACGAACAGGAAGAAGACCGCGAAGGCCAGGGTCGGAAACAGCATCAGTCCGCCTCCCCCTTCGCCGCCTTCCAGCGGTCATAGGCGGCCAGCAGATCGTCGCTCAGCACCCCGCCGATCCACTCCGCCCCCTGGGAAGTGAAATGCACCCGGTCGGGCCGCATATAGGGTTCCGGCGCAGTCGCCAGCCGCTCCGCCGAACAGTCGCCTCCCATGCGTCCGTACCAGTCCCAGAATGCGACGCCCGTCTCGCTCGCGACGCGACGCTGCACGTCCCGGACCACCGCCAGAGATGCGGGCGCGGCCCGTCCGCCGCACGGTCCGGCGGTTCCGGCCTTCAGTCCCTCCGGCGCGCCGAGGATCAGTACAGGCAGGCCCGAAGGCAGGCCCGCCAAGGCTCCGCGCAGCCAGGACTCATAGTCGTCGGCGTCGAAGTTCGGCGCGAACCCATCATTGACGCCGAAGGCGATGATGACCAGGTCCGGTCGCCAGGCGTCCAGCTCCAATCGCGTCCAGTCGCCGTTCCTCAGCACCAAATCCTGAATGGTCCCTCCGACGACGCCGAGATTGGACAGCTCCACGCCCGGCCCCTGTCGCGTCAGCCGCACGTCATGGAGCTTCACCCTGCCCGTCGGGCGAATCTCGAGCCGCGTCTGCAGCGTGTCGAAGATCGCGGTCTGACAAACGGGTTGCCAGATTTCGTCGCGGGGACCGGGAAACACCATCGTCCGCAAGCCCGCGCTACCCGTCAGAGTCAGTTCGGCGTCCTTCGGCCAACCCTCTCCACAAATCTGGACCTTGTCGAAGGCCGCGCTGTTTTCGGCCGCGATGGTTATCACCGCGCCGTCCGCGACGTCCGCCTCGCTGCCTGTGAACCCGACGCCGACCGGCAGACGACCGCCAGACAACACATCCGTCCGCAGCGGCCAATCGGTCGTCGTCACCTCAACCTGCATCGGGGCATAGCCGGCGTAGGGGACGCCCGGCGGCAGAACGCCTCGTCCTCCAACGCCGAACCGGGCCTGCCAGCGCGCGCGCACGGCGCCGGTGATCCGGTCGCCGGCCGTATGGCTGTCGCCGATCTGCAGGATATGGACGGGGCGGTCGCGCGCGCCGGCCTCCGTCGCCTCCAGGGCTTGGAACAGCCCCTCCAGGGCCGCCTCGCCGCACAGGCCGTCCGGACAGATCGAAGACACGCCCGGCGTCGGCGCCGCGACCGGCCTATAGGCGACCGCGCCCGTTCCGGCCTGCACGTCCGCCTGCCCCGCCAGGATCAGTATCGCCGCCCCCACGGCCCCCAGACTCATGATCAGCCGGTCGGCGGGGTGTCGAGCCGCGGATCGGCCGTCTTCACCTCGATCAGGCCGGCGTCGCGCTTCAACCGCTCGGCCACCGGGGCGGCGATCCGAAGATAGCCGGCCATGCTCATGTGGATGCCGTCATTGGCGCGCATCAGCTGGGGCCGCCCGCTGGGGCCGGGCAGATAGGCGGCGTAGTCGCCCGCCGCATCCGCCGTCAGGGCGGACGTCTCGATCAGGGGCACGCTCAGAGCCTTCATCCGCTCGCGCACCACCGCATTGATCACGGCCATCTTGGCGTCGAACCCGGTGCGCTTCATCTTGGGCAGGCCGACCCAATAGACGGCGACGTCATTGGCGCGCAGCAGGCCGACCAGGTCGTCGATCCGCTTGGCGTAGGCGGCCTTCCAGCCCGGCGTGCCGAAGTCGTGGATCACCCCGTCCAGGCTGATGCCCTGGGCGTCGTTCGTGCCGAACAGCACCACCGCCGCATCGACCGGGGTCTCGCGCAGCTGGCGCTCGGTCTTGGCCTGAATGTCCACATAGTCGTAGCGCGACAGACCGGTGGAGACCTCGCTGAACTTGGTCACCGTCACGCCGGGTTGGTGGTTCAGATCGCGATAGAGGGCGGCCCACAAGCCGTCGGCCATGGAATCGCCGAACACCCCCACGCTCAGACGCCCCTCAGCGAGTCGCGCCTTCAAGGGCGTGACCAGGGGCTGAACGGCCGGCGTCGGCGCGTCGGGCGGTGCGGCGGTTTCGGGCGAAGGCGCGCGGTTCTCAGGCGGACTGGCCGAGGCGACGGCCGATCCGCCCAGCATCAGGGTGGGATGACGCAGCCAGCCGCGCCCGTCCGGCGTCAGGGCCAGGCCGATCACCACCCCGACGACCAGCGCCCAGGTCAGTCCGTTTATGCCGACACGCAAAGTGGGGCGCCCCTCCGACGTAAAGCGGTTACCTATAGCTTAACATGCGCCGGGCGCCATGGCTGACTCTTGTCAGGCGAACGGAAGTTTCAGCCGAACCGCCCCTCGGCCCAGCGCGCGGCGAAATAGCCCCCCGTCGCCGAGATCGTCGTCAGGACCGTGCCCCACATCAGATCGACGACGGTCAGCTTGGTCTGCCACGCGGCCAGGGTGGCCTGGTTGGTCAGGTCATATGTGGCGTAGGCGACGAAGCCCAGGACCGCCCCGTGGATCGCCGCCTTGGTCCAGCTTCCCTCTTTCAAGGCGGGGGCGATGGCGAGGAAGACCGTCCCGGCGATCGAGATCAGATAGAAGAGCACGGCCGCCTTCATGTCCGGCTTCTCGGCCAGGATCGGGCCCAACACCGGCTTGTAGAAGCGGTTGGTCATGGTGGTCAGCCAGACAGCGTCGATCACCGCGAAGGTGATCCCGGCGCCCAGATAGGCGAAGACATATTTGATCACGACAAACTCCTCAGACGGGTTTTCAGGCCGGTTTCAGGCGATAGTGGCTGACCGCCCAGGTGCGGCCGCCGTCGTTGCCGAACAGACCGGCGGTCGCCAGGTAGAAGCGCCGCCACCGCCGGGTCCAAAGCTTGGCGTCCGCCCCATAGGTCTCGCGCATCAGCACGGCGACCCGCCCGGCGTTGCGGTCCATATTGGCCAGCCAGTGATTGGCGGTGCGGGCGTAATGGCCGCCGTTCCAGGTCCACTCCTGCTCGACCGCGAACAGGTCGGGAAACTGCCGGATCAGTCCGCGGCTGGGCATGATCCCCCCGGTGAAGAAATGCTGGGCGATGAAGTCGCCGCTGTCAGTGTGGTCGAACCGATAAGGGGCGTCGCGGTGGGTGAAGACGTGGATGAACATCCGCCCATCCGGTTTCAGCCAGGACTTGGCCTTGGTCAGCAGGGCGCGCCAGTTGGCCATATGCTCGAACATCTCGACCGAGACGATCCGGTCGAACCTCTGGTCGGTGTCGAACCGGTTCATGTCCTGGGTCACGACCGTCAGATTGGTCAGCCCCCGCGCTCGGGCCTCGCCTTCGATATGTTTGCGCTGGCCGTGGCTATTCGACACCGCCGTGATCCGCGCCCGAGGATAGGTCTCGGCCATCCACAGCGACAGCGAGCCCCAGCCGCAGCCCATTTCCAGAATGGTTTGCCCGTCCGCCAGATCGGCGTGGGCACAGGTTTCCAGTAGGGCCGCGACCTCGGCCTGGTCCAGCGTCTCCGTTCCCGTCGGATATAGGCAGCACGAATATTTCAGCCGTTCGCCCAGGCACAGGCGGAAGAACTCGGGCGGCAGTTCGTAGTGCTGGGCGTTGGCGGCGTCGGCGTGTTCGGCGATGGCGCGCCGGGCCATTTCTGCGGCGAAGGCGGCTTCGTCGTGCGGGCCGTCCTTGTCCAGCCGCCTGCGCGCCTCCGTCACCAGGCTGTCGATGGCCGGGCGGGTGATGACGTCCGGGAACGGCGCGTCCTGAAACTGACGGATCGCGACATTGGTCAGGTTCATCGGAGGCTCTGATCGGCGGTTGCGGCGGTTTCGAAAATCATACGCCCGGTGGCCTCTTGCGGATGCTGCGCCTCCCTTGCCGCCTGGATTGCCCTTCCCCACCTCTCCGAAGGTCGCGCGTCTCGAGGGGAAATCGGACAGTCCGGACAGTTCGGACACTGTTTTTTGCGGACGGCCGAACGGGCGAACCATCCCCCGCTTGCCCTGTCGTCCGCGCCGGGTTAGGCGTGGCCCAACACGCCGATATTCATCAGGCGATGAAAAGAGGGAGAGCGATGGGTAAGATCTACGCTGACGTCACATCCGCGCTGGAGGGTCTGACCTTCGACGGCATGACGGTCATGTCCGGCGGCTTCGGCCTGTGCGGCATCCCCGAGAACCTGATCGCCGCCCTGCGCGACAGCGGCGTCAAGGGCCTGACGGTCATCTCCAACAACGCCGGGGTCGACGGCTTCGGCCTGGGCCAGCTGCTGGGCACTCGCCAGATCGCCAAGATGATCTCGTCCTACGTCGGCGAGAACAAGGAGTTCGAGCGCCAGTATCTGGCCGGCGAGCTGGAGCTGGAGTTCAACCCCCAGGGCACCCTGGCCGAACGCATCCGCGCCGGCGGCGCCGGCATCCCCGCCTTCTTCACCGCCACCGGCGTCGGCACCCTGGTCGCCGAGGGCAAGGAGGTCCGCAACTTCAACGGCCGCGACTATGTCATGGAGACCGGCCTGGTCGCCGACCTGTCCATCGTCAAGGCCTGGAAGGCCGACGAGCGCGGCAACCTCGTCTTCCGCAAGACCGCCCGCAACTTCAACCCGATGATGGCCACGGCCGGCAAGGTCACCGTCGTAGAGGTCGAGGAGATCGTCCCCGTCGGTTCTCTGGACCCCGACCACATCCACACCCCGGGCGTCTATGTCGACCGCCTGGTCCAGACCGTATCCGAGAAGCGCATCGAACAGCGCACCGTCCGCAGCCGGGAGACTGCATAATGCCCCGCACCCGCGAACAACTCGCTGAACGCGCCGCCCAGGAGCTGCAGGACGGCTTCTATGTGAACCTCGGCATCGGCATTCCGACCCTGGTCGCCAACTACATCCCCGCCGGCATGACCGTGACGCTCCAGTCCGAGAACGGCATGCTTGGCATGGGCCCCTTCCCCTATGAGGGCGACGAGGACCCCGACCTGATCAACGCCGGCAAACAGACGATCACCGAGATCCCGGAGTCCTCCTACTTCTCCAGCGCCGACAGCTTCGCCATGATCCGCGGCGGCCACATCAACCTGTCCATCCTGGGCGCCATGGAGGTGGCCCAGAACGGCGACATCGCCAACTGGATGATCCCCGGCAAGCTGGTGAAGGGCATGGGCGGCGCCATGGACCTGGTCGCTGGCGTCAAGCGGGTGGTCGTCGTCATGGAGCACGCCAACAAGCACGGCCAGTCCAAGGTGTTGAAATCCTGCACCCTTCCCCTGACCGGAACGGGCGTGGTCAGCCGCATCATCACCGACCTGGCCACCTTCGACGTCAAGCCGGACGGCGCGGGGTTGGAGCTGATCGAACTGGCCGAGGGCGTCAGCCTGGACGAGGTGGCCGCCAAGACCGAGGCGGCCTATACTGTCTCCGAGGCGCTGAAGGCGGGCTGACCCGGCCCCCGCGATTGCTCGGAGGCCAGCGCCGTGGATGAACTGGAACCCCAGGTCCCCCACCTGTCCCTGGCGGCCCTCTTCCTGAAATTCCTCGGTTTCGGCCTCCTGGCCTTCGGCGGGCCTGTGGCCCAGATCGCCATGATCCGCCGCGACCTGGTGGAGCGCGAGCGCTGGATGTCCGGCGCCCGGTTCAATCGCCTGCTGGCCGTCATGCAGGCCCTGCCGGGCCCGGAGGCGCACGAGCTCTGCGTCC
The DNA here is from genome assembly GCF_059424365.1 of Brevundimonas sp. GW456-12-10-14-LB3. Taxonomy (NCBI): domain Bacteria; kingdom Pseudomonadati; phylum Pseudomonadota; class Alphaproteobacteria; order Caulobacterales; family Caulobacteraceae; genus Brevundimonas; species Brevundimonas sp. GW456-12-10-14-LB3. Next base: position 17,242 of record NZ_JBWKZJ010000006.1, on the reverse strand, counting down.
ACATGGGCATGATGGCGCGGGGCCGTCTCGGCGGCCTGCTGGCGGGCCTGGGCTTCATGGCGCCCGGTTTGCTCCTGATGCTGGCGGCGGCCTGGGCTTACGGGCGGCTGGTCGCCGACAGCGCCGCCTGGGCCGGCCCGCTCCTGGGCATGCAGATCGTGGTCCTGGCCCTGATCGTCTGGGCCGTGCGGCGAATCGGACGTCATGCGCTTCAGGATCGCCTGCTGTGGCTGGTCGCGGCCTTCGCCTGCGCCGCCAGCCTGATCGGCGCCCCCTTCTGGATCCCCCTGGTCGCCGGGGGTCTGGTCTACGCCTTCGGCGGTCGGCCCTGGATCGCCGCAGGCCTCGCCGTCGCCGCCGTCGTTCTGGCCGTTTTCCTGCGCGGCGACGGGGCGTTCTCTACGCCCCTGATCCAACCGACGGGCGCGCCGGCGGGAGGCCTGGACCTCTTCCTGGCGGGACTGAAGGGCGGCCTGTTGACCTTCGGCGGCGCCTATACGGCCATTCCCTATCTGCGCGCCGACACGGTGGGGCGGGGCTGGATCTCGGACGGCGCCTTCCTGGACGGGGTCGCCGTCGCCGGCGTCCTGCCCGCCCCCCTGGTGATCTTCGGAACCTTCGTCGGCTATCTCGCGGGCGGCTGGGCCGGCGCCCTGGCGGTGACGGCGGGAATGTTCCTGCCCGCCTTCGCCTTTTCGATGATCCTGTTCGAACGGCTGGAGGCGGTCGTCGACCACCCGCCTCTGCACCGCGCCCTCGCCGGGGTGGCGGCGGCGGTGACGGGCGTCATCGCCGCCACGGCCGTCCAGCTGATGTGGTCCACCGCCCAGCGCGCCCCGTCCTTGTGGGGCGCGGGCCTGCTGTTCTTCGTCGCCCTGGTCGCAGCCTTCTTCGCCAAGGGCCGCTGGGCGGCGCCGGTCCTCGTCGTCTCGGGCGCCTTGGGCGGCCGGCTGCTCTTCGGCTGAAGCCTCGGCCTCAGCGCGCCGAGCGGATGGTCCAGTCGGCGATCTGGGTGTTGATGTCGCGCGTCGCCGTATCGAAGGCGGCGACGATGGCCGAGACCCGGTTCTCGCTCGCCGGCTGGGTCACGGTGAAGACCCGTTCGACCGAGCGCCCCTCTTCCGGCCGGATGGCGCCCTCGCCTCGGCGCTCAGGGGTCGAGCGCAGCTGGGCCCGGGCCGTGATGACCACATCCGGCGTCGCGCCCGGCGCGGCGTAACGCGCCTCGAAGGTGGTGACCGTCACCTGCAGGACCAGCGGCGGCGTGCCCGGCTCGCGGCGGCCCAGCACCCGGATCTGATCCGCCCGATTGGCGAAGGCGGCCTTCAGACTGTCGTCGAACAGGGTCGCAGCCGGCGACACCCAGCGCGCCCCGCCGATATAGGCTGTCTCGGTGCCCGTCACTCCCAGGATCCGGTCGTCGCTGCTGGCCTCCGGGAACTCGATGCGCCGGATCGACACCGACAGGGGGGCCGGCGTGTCGCCCTCGGCGGACGGCGCATCCATGGGCAGACCGAACCGATACAGTTGCACCGGGTCCGGCGTGGACAGCAGCGAACAGCCGCTCAGCGAGACCACGACGCCGGCGACGGCGCCCAGTTGAACCAGGGAACGGATCACGGCTGCACCTCCAGCTCTTTCGATTGCGGTTTCCCGATGAAGTCTCGCGGGCTGGCGCGGACGTCGTCGATCAGGGCCTGAAGCGACCGGGTCGCCTCCTGCAGTTCCTCGATGGTTCCGCTCAGCTGCGGCAGGCTGGAGGTGGCGAAGTCGCCCAGAGGCCGCTCCAGTCCGGTGATCGAGCGATTGGCAGAAGCGATGGCGACCCGCGCCTCCGCCGTGGCCTGGTTGATGTTGGCGATGGCCTCGCGGCCGTCGGTATTGACCACGGCCCGCATGTCGGCGGCCAACCCCTGGTATTCCAGAATGGTGGCGTTGGCGTTCTTTATCGCCTCCTCCAGCTCGGCGAAGATGGCCTTGCGCGCCTCAAGCTCGGTCGTCAGGGCTTCGACGTTCTTCACGCTGGTCGAGAAGCTGCGGATATTGTCGTCGGACATGACCCGGTTGATCCGGTTCAGCGCGTCCACCGTCTGGGCCAGGACCGTGCCCGAGCCGCTCAGCAGCTCGGCGATCGGCGACGGCTGGCTCTGCAGCACGGGCACGACATTGTCGGGGTACTGTTCCTTCAGCAGGGCGCTGTTGGGCGAGCCGGCCGTGATCTGGATATAGTTCAGACCCGTGATCCCCTGCGGCTCAAGCTGGGCGCGCGAGGTCACGCGCACCGGGGTGGAGGCGTCAACCCGCACCCGCGCGATCACCTGGTCGCCGCGCTTGGTGTCGATGTTCAGGTCGGTCACCTCGCCCACGCGGATGCCGTTGAAATGCACCTCGCCCCCTTCCGACAGGCCGTTGACCGGCCCGTAGAAGACGATGTCGTACAGGTCATAGTCGCTGTTGAACTGCAGCCGGGCCAGCCAGATGGTGAACACCGCCAGGGCCGCCAGCAGGGCGACGGTGGCGATGCCGACGGCGGCGTAGTGTGCGTCTCTTTCCATACCTGGCTCTCCTCAAGCCGCCTTGACGGCCGCGCGACCGCGCGGCCCCAGGAAGTATTCCTTGATCCACGGATGATCGGAGCCTTCCAGCTCTTTCACCGTGGCCTTTTCGACGACCCGCTTGTCGGCCAGCACCGCCACCTTGTCGCAGATGGCGTACAGGCTATCGAGGTCGTGCGTGATCATGAAGACGGACAGGCCCAGGTCGTCGGACAGCTGACGGATCAGCTCGTCGAAGGCCGCCGCTCCGATCGGGTCCAGCCCGGCCGTGGGCTCGTCCAGAAACACCAGTTCGGGGTCCAGGGCCAGGGCTCGCGCCAGACCGGCCCGCTTCTTCATCCCGCCCGACAGTTCGGCGGGCTTCAGATGATGGTGTTCGGGTTTCAAACCCACCATGGCGATCTTCAGCTCGGCCAGCTCATAGATGACGGCCTTGGGCAGTTTGGTGTGTTCGACCAGGGGCGACGCCACATTCTCCAGCACGCTCAGCGACGAAAACAGCGCGCCCTGCTGGAACAGGATGCCGGTCCTGCGCTCGATGTCGGCCGCCTCATCGCTGGTCAGGGTGGCGCGGTCATAGCCCAGCACCTTGACCGACCCGCCCTCGGGCTCCTTCAGGCCGATGATGGTGTTCAGCAGCACCGTCTTGCCCGCGCCGGACCCGCCGACCACGCCCAGGACCTCGCCGCGTTCCAGATCGAGGTCCAGATTCTCATGGATAGTGCGTTCGCCGAACTGGCTCAGCAGACCGCGCACCTCGATCAGGGTCTCGGTCTTGGCTTGGGGAGCGTCGGTCATATGTCCAGCTCCAGGAAGATCAGGGCGAAGACCGCGTCCAGCAGGATGATGGCGAAGATCGCCTGCACCACGGCCGCCGTCACTCGTCGCCCCAGGCTTTCGACGTCGCCCGCCACCGACATGCCCTGGCGGCAGCCGATGGCCGCGATCACCAGGGCGAAGACCGGCGCCTTCACCAGACCGACCATCATGTGCTGGGCCATGCTGCCGTCCTCGACCAGACGCTGGAAGAAGAAGGCCGGCCCAAGGTTCAGCGAACTCCAGCAGACGATCAGCCCGCCGATCAGGCCGCCGATCATGCCCGTGAAGGTCAGCAGCGGCAGCATCAGCACCAGGGCCGCCAAGCGCGGCACCACCAGGGCCTGAAACGGATTGACGCCCATCACCTGCATGGCGTCGACCTCCTGGTTCATACGCATCGAGCCGATCTCGGCCGCAAAGGCGGAGGCCGACCGCCCGGCCAGCAGGACCGAGGCGATCACCACGGCGAACTCGCGGAACATGGCCACGCCGATCAGCTGCACCGCGAACACCTGCGCCCCGAAGTCGGTCAGCAGGTCCACGCCGATGAAGGCCACCACCGCGCCGATGAAGAAGTTCGTCACCATGACGATCGGAATGGCGTCCAGCCCGGCCCGCTCGCCCTGGCTGACCCAGGCGGGCCAGCGGATGCCGCCCGGATGTTTGGCGGCCTCGACCACCGCCGCCATCAACCGACCCAGGAAGGCCAGGGACAGCATGGCCTCCTGACCGAAGTCGTCAACGCCCCGCCCGATCTTGGCGAAGCTGCGGGTGAAGGCGTTGGGTCTCTGAGGCGGCGGCTGACTCTTGCGCTCCAGCGCCTCGATCATCGTGTAGATGCGCCCGGCCTCGGGTCGGTCCGCCCAGGCCGATTTCGGCACGCCGTGCTGCGAAGCCTTCACCAGGGCCAGGGCGCCGGCCGTATCGAACCGGCCCAGGTCGCGGGTGTCCAGGCTCTCGATCTTCCGCCCGTTCAGATCCTTGTCCAGTCGCTGCGGCAGCCGCCCTAGGGCCGTCGTCGTCCAGTCGCCGATGAGACGAAGCTTCGCCGCGCCGCCGCCCGCATCCGTGATTTCGTAATCGGTCTGGCTCATCGCGCCCCGGCAGTCAGAAAGGCCTTCGAACGCTCCCAAGCCGCGCAAGGAACAGCCGAAATCCCGCCTCGGCTAATGGTGAAGCCTTGGACCTTAGTCAACGTGCGATGACATTGGCGCCGTGCTTTCCCCGTGCACTGTGTCGAACCTGCGCGCCTCATCACCCCTCCAGCCGCCACGCTGGCGGCGTGTTAAAACGCCGCCGACCCGGTTTGGTTCTAGGACCGGCTTATAAGCCGACTCGCGGCGATCAGATCATCGACGAATCCGCGACGCGCCTCCGCCCGCGAATCCGCATCCGGCAGGCGAAGCAGATAAGAGGGGTGAACGGTGACCATGCCGGCCGAACCGTCCTCCAGAGTCAGGGCCTGCCCCCGCTCCTTCGTCACGGCCGGCTTGCGACCCAGAACCGCCAGTCCCGCCGTCGCCCCAAGGGCCAGCACCAGCCTGGGGCGGATCAGGCGACGCTCGGCGTCCAGCCACCAGCGGCAGGCCTGGACCTCGCCCGCGTTCGGGGTCTTGTGCAGCCTTCGCTTGCCGCGCGGCTCATGCTTGAAGTGTTTGACCGCATTGGTGACATAGACATCGGCGCGTTCGATCCCCGCCTCTTCCAGGGCGGCGTCCAGCACCCCGCCGGCGGGGCCGACGAAGGGCTGGCCGGCCAGATCCTCCTGATCCCCCGGCTGTTCGCCCACGATCATCAGCCGCGCGCCCCTGGGGCCCTCGCCGCAGACCCCCTGGGTGGCGTCGCGATACAGGGGACAGCGGCGACAGGCCTGCACCCCGCGCTCGACCTCGCTCAGATCATCGGGAACCGCATCCGCTGTGGGCCGCCCGGCGTGCAGATCCGGCGCGATGGCCCGGGAGAAACGGGCGTTGGGTTCGGGAGCGGGCTTGGCGACCATGACATCGGTGCGAACCGACGACGCCGCCACCAGTTCCGGGAACAGCGCCGCCTCGGGCAGGTTCTTCCAGTATCCCTTGGCCATTTCTCCCTTCATCGCCTTCACCTTCAGCCGGGCGGGATTGAAGGTCGAGGCGTAGTAGGTCTTCCAGAATTCCTCGATCTCGTCCTCGGCCGGGGCCATGTCGCGGGTGGCCGGCGGGCCGAAGGCCAGTTGCTCCCCGTCCCAAAACGCCGAGCCGTCCGGGGTCAGGATCGACCAGCGCATGGTCGGGAACCGGCGCTGGAAGAAGGGGGCGGTCTTCTCAAGCACCCGATGCGGCGGCTCGAACCAGGCGACCCAGGCCTCGCCCCGCCCATCCTCGACCTGCCGGAACCGGACGAAGGCCTTCATCTTGTGCGAGGCCCGACTGACGGTCTTGGCCCGCTCCATCGCCTCGGCCACGTCCCGGTCGGAGATCACCTTCATCAGATCGGGCTCGTCCCGCAGGCGCCACAGCAGCCGGTACAACAGATCGAACCGGTCGGCGGACCGATGCAGGATCACCTCGCGCGCCAGGTCGACGAAGGCGGCGGGCGCCGAGAAGCCAGACTCCGCCCGTTCGCGATTCCCCAAATCCGTCATCCTCGGGCTTGTCCCGAGAATCCCTACTCCCGGTGTCGCCAGCGTGCCCCCCCTCTTCGTCACGGCGTATGGATTCTCGCCACAAGGGCGAGGATGATGAAGTGTGGGGGGCGAGTGAGAAAAACGAGCTGGCTCGTCGAACAAGCCGCCCTGCCCCGACGCCGCCGCCCCCTCGACCACGAACCGCGCCGCCGCCGGCTCCACTCCCGCCAGCCGCATTTCGCGCGCCGCCGTCCGCCACCCGTCGAAGTCCGTTTCGGACGCCAAGACCGCAGTCCGCATCAGAACAGGCTCAACTGTTGCGGCGCCCGCGTCGATACGCGCGCCTTCAGATCCGCCGCATCGGTCAGCCTGCCCGGAGTCCAGTCCAGCGCGGTGATCCAGGGCCGGACCTTGCCCACCGATCGGGTCAGTCGCCCGACGTCCTCCAGCCTCAGCGTCCGATACCGCCGCACCGACACGATCCGGTCCACCGCCTTCACCCCCAGGCCCGGCACCCGCAGCAGCATCTCGCGCGGCGCCCGGTTCACATCGACGGGAAACTGCTCACGCCGGTTCAACGCCCAGGCCAGTTTCGGATCGACCGCCAGATCCAGCATTCCGCCCGCCGTCCCCTCCCCGATCTCGGGGGCGGAAAAGCCGTAGAAGCGCATCAGCCAGTCCGCCTGATACAGCCGGTGCTCGCGCATCAGCGGCGGCTTCGACAGCGGCAGGACCGAGCTGGCGTCGGGGATCGGACTGAAGGCCGAATAATAGACCCGCCTCAAACCATAGCCGCCGTAGAGCGAGGCGCTCCGGTCCAGGATCTCGGTGTCCGGCGCCCCGTCCGCGCCGACGATCAGCTGAGTGCTCTGCCCGCCCGGTGCGAACCTGGGCGGCTTGATCTTGTCGCGCTTGCCCGGCTTGGCCGCCTCGACGCCCAGCCGCACCTGCCCCATCGCCTTCTTGATGACCGCGACGTCCTTCTGGGGCGCCAGCCGCGCCAGGGCCTCGTCGCGCGGCAGTTCGATATTGGCCGACAGCCGGTCGGCGTAAAGCCCCGCCATCTCCACCAGTTTCGGGTCCGCCTCGGGGATCAGCTTCAGATGGATATAGCCGCGGAAGTCGTGGACCTCTCTCAAGGTCTTGGCCGCCAGAACCAGCTGTTCCATCGTATAATCGCTGTTGCGAATGACCCCCGACGACAGGAACAGCCCTTCGATATAGTTCCGGCGATAGAAGTTCAGCGTCAGGTCCACCACCTCGTCCACGCTGAACCGCGCCCGCTCCACATTCGACGAGGCCCGGTTGATGCAATAGGCGCAGTCGTAGATGCAGAAATTGGTCAGCAGTATCTTCAGCAGGCTGACGCAGCGCCCGTCCGGCGTATAGGCGTGGCAGATTCCCATGCCCTCGGTTGACCCTATCCCCCTGCCGCCGACCGAATCCCGCTTCGACGTCCCCGACGACGAGCAGGAGGCGTCGTACTTGGCCGCATCTGCAAGGATCGACAGCTTCTTTCGGAGATCGAGACGCGCCATATGTTCATGATACGTTCCAATCGGCGACGCCGTCCAGCGTGGCTTTAAATCTATTTTGGGGAAGGCTTAACGGAGCAGGTCAAGCAGGGAGGTGCTGCGCAGCGTGTTGATCACCTGGGCCGACGCCTGTATCGCGACCTGCGCCATCTGCAGATCAGTGACCGCCTGGGCCGGATCATAGCCCGTCTTGTCGTTCATCAGCTTTTCCAAGGCGATCTTCTGCGACTCATGGGCGTCCAGCGCGGACTTGACCTGGTTCTGAACCAGTCCGTTCTTCGCGGTCTGGTTGGTGACTTCCGTATTGGCGGCGTCCAGAGCCTTCAGCGTCGCCTTCAAAAAGGCCTCTACCTCAGCGGTCGGCTTGCCGGTGATCGAACCGGGCGCGGCGGGGGTATAGGTCACGCCGTCTATGACGACAGCATTGCCGTTCTGGTAGGATTGGATGGTGCGAAACACGTCCGTCAGACCGCCGCCCAGCTCGCTGGCCACAAAGCCCGTCTCGACCAAGGTGTTCTCGTCGATGCGCGACTTCTGTTTCAGGGTGTCATTGGCGAAGGTCGAGGCCGTGGAGGGAGCGGCGGCCAGATCAGCCATGGTGGAGGCGGTCGCTGGAGCGTCGTCGCTGTTGCCGCCGCCGAACAGATAGCTGCCCTGATGCTGAGCGTTCAGCCCGCCTTGGATGGTCTGATAGTGCAGTTGCAGCTCGGTCATCAGATTGGTCACGCCGCCGGCCGCCAGGGAGTTGGCGATGGCTTCGCGCGCGCCGGCGCCGCCTTCGTAGATCCGCCCCATGGCCAGGTCCTGCGCGTCCAGCCGCGCCGCCGCGCTCTGGCCTGCGCCGATGAAGCCCTCCAGCCGTTCCTGGGTCGCGGTCAGGGTCGTCAACTGCTCGGCGCTGCGGCCGTAGCCCGCCATGTCGGTGGCGATCTTTTCGCTGGCGATCCGCTCCTGGGCCTGCTGGGCCCGGCTCTGGGCGCTCATCAGGTTCAACAGGGCCGACTGATAGCCCGCATGAGTGGCGACACGTGTCATCTCAGTATCCCGATCAAGGTGTCGTACATGTCCTTGCTCGCCTGGATCAGGCGGGCGGAGGCGTTATAGGCCTGCTGGAAGGTGGTCATATTGACCAGTTCCTCGTCCATGTTCACGGCCTCGGCGGAGGATCTGCGGCTTTCGGCCTCCTTCGCCAGGGCCTCGGCCGTCTCGCTGCGGGTCTTGGCCGCAGACGCCTTGGCGCCGATGTCGCCGGCGAAATCGGCGGCATAGGCCGAAACCGTCTTGGTCGCGGCGCCCATACCGCCGGCGGCGGCGAAGTTGACGTTCTTCTTGCCGGCGTCGGCCAGCGCCAGGCCGCCGCGCCCGTCGTTCTTGCTCAGCGCAGCCGTGCCCGCCGCCGCTGACAGATTGAACTGGGACAGGGCCAGTTTGCCCGGATCCTGCTGAATGTCGCTGCGCACTGAATATGCGCCGGCGCGGGTCGCCCCGGTCCCGCCCAGGCCGAACAGCTGCGACATCGACAGGCCCGACGGCGCCTGGGTGGTGGCGTCCTTGACGATGCTCATCGTCGTGCCGCCGTCATAGGCCCTGAAGCTGAGCGCGCCGGCGGCGTCCAGGCTGAAGGCGCCGTAGCGTCCCATGCCGGTGACCGGATCGTTCAGGGCGGTCAGCAGCTCACCCATCGTGCCCGTCCCGGCGGGCACAGCCACGGTGACGTCGCGCAGACGCGATCCCGTCTCGCTGCCGATGCGGAAGGTCAGGCTCTCGCCGGGGTCGAAGCCGTGTTGCGAGGCCAGGGTCAGACCCGTCTCATAGAAGGTGGGCGTGGTCGTGCTGACCAGATCGTTCAGTCCGAACCAGTGGGAGAAGCCCCGCCCGCCCTTTGCGCTCGGCGTCGCGGCGTCGTCGGCGACGGCCACTCCGTTCCCGCCCTGCCCTTCCAGCCTCAGACGGCCGTCCGAGAAGGTGGCGGTGGCCGTTCCGCCCAGCTGAGCGTTCAAGGTCGCCAGGAAGGTGGTCGGATCAGCCGCGACGCCGTTGATGGTCATGGTGGCGCCGGAGAAGACGATCGTCGCCGACCCCTGCACCACCCCGGCGCTGTTCACGGCGGAGATGGTGGTGCTGCCGGTGAAGCCCGTCAGCGCGTTTTCGAGCGACTGGCCGGTGTTGCGCCCGTTCAAACTGGCCGGCGCCGGCACGCTGCTGTGGGCGTTGTGCGCGCGGTTCATCTCATCGGCCAGCTTCGCCGTCAGCTCGCCCAGCCGCGCCGCGGCCTTGGGCGCATCGGTGTCGCGCAGATCGATCAGTCCGCGAATCTCACCCGACGACACCCCGTCCAGCAGCGGCCAGCGCGTGCCGTTGGGCTCGGTGATCATGATGTCGGCGAAGGCGGTCGTGGCGTCGACCGTGCCGGCCGCCTGATAGGACAGGGTGGCGTGCCCGTCGCCGACCAGGGTCATGCCGGTGCCCGTCCGCACCGTGACGCCGCCGTTCGGCCGCTGCTCGATCTTGACGTCCATATATTTGGACAGCTCGTTAATCAGCGTCTGTTGCGCGTTCTGAGCGCCGGTGACGTCCTGATTGATGATCGACCCGGCCGAGATCGTCTTGTTCAGCGTATCGATCTGTTCCAGTAGCGGATTCACCGTCTCGATCGCGCTTTGCAGCCGCCCGTCCGCCTCCTGCCGCGCCGACTGGATCTGGGCGGCGATGCCGGCGGCCTCATTGAACAGAGCTTGGGTCTTATAGACGGTGTCCTGACGCGCCGCCGACGACGTCGGACTTTCCGCCAGGGTGGCGTAGCTTGCGAACAGCTTGTCGATGTCGGCGAAGAAGCCGCCGTTGCCGCTGGGGTCGCCGAACTGGGTCTGGATCTGATCGTAAAGCTCGTAGCGAACGGTCTCGCGCGCCGCATCCGACTTGGCGGCCATGCCTGCGGCCTGAAGGAAGCGATCCGTCGCCAGCCGAACGCGCGCGGCGTCGACGCCAGCGCCGCGCCCCTGGGTTACCGCCGAAGTCTGATCGACGACTTTCCGCACATAGCCGGCGGTGTTGACGTTGGCGATGTTGTCCGACGTGACCCGCAACTGAGCCTGAGCCGTCTGCAGGCCCGACGTCGCAATATTCATGATGGACGTCAGCGACATGGACGCATCCCCTTCGCCTCGGGCGACCCGGCGCCCGGCAGCCCCTGCCCCGTCGCGCGCAAATCTTGCCTGGCGACGCATTGACGACGCCCAGGGAGAGCGTTGTTTTTAAACGACATAGCTGACAGCACAGACTTCATGGTGAAGATGCGGCGCAAGGGTCAGGCCAGACTGCGGCTGTGTCGGCGGCGCCGACCGGGCGCGCCGTAAGCTTGCAGCGCCCTCACGGCGATCGGCGCCGGGCAAAAAGGGGCGAAAGCACGGCAAGAAAGGCCCAGGCTGATGAGCGACACGAGCAGGGCGAGCGCGATTTTTCTTTACAAAACAAGGAATGAAGAACTGGCCTGAGGCTTGCGACGGGCTGACGGAATCACCAGGCGCAGCAGGCGCCGCCCCATCTGAAAGCCGCCTGCGCCCTCATGCCGTCTGCATCCGCCCTGTTCGCCGCCCCGCTTCCGGTTTCGACCGGAGCGCCAGAGGCTGCGTCCGGCGCTGTGACCGACGAAACCGCTGGGCTGTTCTCTTCGAAATTGGGGGACGTGCTTCAGGCCGTGGGCAAGACCGAGGCGACGCCCGTCGAACCGGCCCACCGTGCGGCGACGCTTCTGTCCTTGGTGGTCGTCATGGCGGAAGAACAGGACGCGGCGCAGACCGCTGACCCTGTCGTCGAGACGGCGACCGCTCAGCCCGGCCCCGTGGTCGCCGAGGCATCAGGCGGTACGCCCGCGCCCGTCTTGCCTGAAGCCTCCGTCGAGCCCGCGTCCGACACGGAAGCGGCGCTCGCGGCTCCGCCGATTGCGCCGGTTGCGCCGGCGCCGATTGCCCCGCCGCCTGTGGTCCTTCAGCCCGGCGACACGGCCGAGATCAGCGTCGATCAAGCGACCGTCTCAGCCGAACCGGCGGCGTCCTTGGTCTCTTTCCCGTCGATCTCAAACAAAGAAGAGGCGGCTGCAACTGGCGACGTAAGCGGCGAGACCGCCGGCACGGCAGCCGGGCCAGAGGACGCGTCCACGCCAATGACGACCGCCCCGCAGTCGGCGACCCAGGCCGCGCCCGCTGCGCCGGTCCAATCGACGATCGCTCACGTCGCATTGAAGGCCGAGCCTGAAACAGCGCCGACTGCCGCGATGGAAACCGTCTCCGTCACGAAGACGCCTTCGTCCGATAAGCCCGAGACGTCGTCAGACGTCGCCACGGCCCTGAAGGCGGCCGCCTCTATCGAACATGGCGCGACGATGAAGCCGACGCCGGACCTCGCCTCCAGCTCTTCCTCGCCCCCGCCCCTCGAGGCCAAGGTCGCAGAACAGCCTACGGTTACGGGGGCCAAGGTCGCTCAAGAGGCCAAGCCTCAATCGCCCGCGACGCCCCCCGTCCAGAGCCTCGCTCCAGACTTTGGGGCGAAACCCGACATCGACCCGACCCGACTGGACGTCAAGGTCACGGTTCGCCCGGCGATCACGCCTGCGCCTGCAGTAGCGCCGGCGTCGCCCGCGGCTCCGATCGTCGCGTCCGTCCTGACGGCGGCCGATGCCCTGGAGGCGATCGCAGCGATCGAAACGGCGGCCGTCCCCGCCGAAGAGCAGACGGCGCAGACGTCCGTGAACGCCGCGACGCCTGCGACCGCCGAGGCGGCGTCCCGAGACAGCCTCGCCAAGGCCGGCTCCACGTCACCGCAGCCGACGCCGCAACCGGCGCCTCAGCGTCGTCCGGCGGCAGAGTCGTCTCCCACGCCGGCCTCGGCCGAGGCGCTCCCGGCCGGCTCGTTGTCTAACGCCGACACGGCTGCGGCCTCAGCCCTGGCCGCGCCGGCGGCGCCATCCTCGCCTTCGTCCTCGGCTCAGACCGCGGCTCCCGCCGCTGCGGCGTCGGCCGAGGCCGCCGTTCCGTCGGCTCCTCCCGCCCCCTCCGATGCGGCGACGCCGATCGAAGGGCATAAGACGGCCCACGCTGCGGAGACCCTCGCAGGATCGGGTCCGGCGCCGTCCGCCTCCGCCCTCTCGCACGCCACCATCGAAACCACGGCCCATCTGGCCGCCCAGATGGCGCGCAAGCTGGAAGGCCGCTCGACGCGGTTCGACATGGTTCTGACGCCCGAGGATCTGGGGCGGGTCGACGTCAGCCTTGAGATCGGGTCCGACGGCCAACTTGCGGCTCGACTGGCGTTCGACAATCCCGCCGCCGCCGCCGAACTGCGCGGCCGGGCCGATGAACTGCGTCGCCAGCTTCAGGACGCCGGTTTCCAACTGTCGAACGACTCCCTCGACTTTACTCAGCGCGATTCCTCGTCCGGCGGCGGCTTTGAGCGTCAGCACCAGCAACGCCAGGCCCTATTCACCGGCGCCGCCCGGCTGACCGCCGAGACCGATCTCCCCGTCTCGCCGCCTCCGGGCGCCTGGACCAACCATTCCCAGACGCGCGACCGCGTCGATGTGAGGGTCTGACACATGGCCACCGCGATTTCTTCCGTCGACGCCCAAGGCCGCCTGAACAGCGGCAAGGCGATGATGGCCTCGAACTTCGAGACCTTTCTGACCCTGCTGACCACCCAGATGAAGAACCAGGACCCGCTGTCGCCGCTGGATTCCAATGAGTTCACGGCCCAGCTGACCCAGATGGCGGGCGTCGAGCAGCAACTGCTGACCAACGACCTGCTGAAAAGCCTGGTCGCCGCCCAGACGGGGGGCGGCCTGGACAACGCCGCCAACTATATTGGCAAACAGGTGACCGCCGCCTGGACCGCCACCACCCTGGACGAAGGCAAGGCGACTTGGAGCTACGAACTGGCCTCCAACGCCGAGAGCGCGAAGCTGCAGGTCGTCGACAGCGCCGGCAAGGTCGTCTGGGAAGGCGACGCCCCGAACAAGACGACGGGCCTGCACGACTTCGTCTGGGACGGCAAGACGACCCAGGGCGATCAGCTGGACGACGGCGGTGTCTACACCCTGAAGGTCAGCGCCACCAACGAGGCGGGCGCCGCCGTCGAAAGCCAGGCCCTGATCCGCGGTCGCGTCACCGGCGTCGAGATGTACGACGGCGCCCCCTATCTGGTGATCGGCGATTCCATCCTTCCGCTTTCGACCGTGATTTCGCTGAACGAGATCACGGATCGCGCAGACAATGACGATACGGAGAAGCCGGACGTCCCGACCGAGGAGGCGGCCGCATGATGCGCTCCGCCGCCTTCCCGATGACTTCCATTCAAGGAGCGTATTCATGAGCTTGAACAGCGCAATGCTGGCCGGCGTGTCCGGCCTGGCCGCCAACTCCGCCGCCCTGGCGGCGATTTCCCAGAACATCGCCAACGTCAACACCGTCGGCTACAAGCGCTCGCAGGGCGAGTTCCAGACCCTGGTCAACAGCCAGACCCGGACCGGCGGCTCCTATTCCGCCGGCGGCGTGATGTCGGCGACCCGTTCCTTCGTGAGCCAGGAAGGCCAGCTTCAGCGGACGACCGAGAACACCGACCTGGCCGTCAGCGGCCAGGGCTTCTTCGTCACCACCACCCAGGCCGAGAACGTCGGCGCCACCGACACCCGCCTGTTCACCCGCGCCGGCGCCTTCCGGGTCGACAATCTGGGCTATCTGAAGAACAGCGCCGGCCTCTATCTGCAGGGTTGGCCGGTGGATTCGAACGGCGACATCTCGACCGATCCGTCCGACCTGTCGCGCCTGCGCTCGATCAACATCGGCCAGGTCGGCGGCACCGCCGAACCGACGACCCGGGTTCAGATCAACGCCAATCTGCGTTCGACCCAGACGGTTTCCTCCGCCGCCGCCGCCAATCGCTATAACGGCGTCGATGACGCCGCCACCCCGCCGGTCGAACATGATGTGGACGTCTCCTACGTCCGCACCGGCGCCAACACCTATCAGGTGACGATCAAGACGGGCATCACCAAGATCACCGGCACCGCGACCTACGCCGCCGGCGCCCTGACGGGCTTCACCCCCACTGCGGGAAGCAACGGTTCAGCCACCGCAACCGCGACGGCCCTCACCATCACCCCGACCAGCGGCACGCCGCCTGTCGCGGGCACGCCCTTCGCGATCAACTTCGCCGATATCGGCATGTCGACGGACGGCGTGGCCAAGACCAAGTACGACCCCTCGGCCAACTCCATGGCCATGTACAACGCCGAGGACGACAATCCGGTGGGCGTCAAGCCGGACTTCAAGATGAACATCCCGGTGTCGGACTCGAAAGGCGGCCAGCGCAACCTGGAAATCCGCTTCCTGAAGAGCGCCGAACCGAACCAATGGTATGCGGAAGTGGTGGCCGTGCCGGCCAGCGACGTCGTCACCGGCGCGCCCTACTCCCACGGTCAGATCAAGACCGGCCTTATCGCCTTCACCCCCTCAGGCCGCCTGGATATCGAGACCATGCAGGCTTGGCCCGCAGGCAAGGGGCTGTTCGACGATCCGGAACAGGCGAGCCTGAACTTCCTGGAATCCGATCCGAACAATACGATCGACCCCGCTGATCCGAGCGACAACGGCAAGGTCAAATGGGCCGACGGCCTGGGCATCGCGGCCCAGACCGTGACCCTGGACCTGAACACCTCCGCGGGCGGCCTAAGCCAGCTGAACACCGCCTCGGTGGTCCAATCGACGGTCACCAACGGCACGGCCTTCGGCAATCTGAGCGAGATCACCATCGACGAGGGCGGCTTCGTCACCGCCATCTTCGACAACGGCGTGATGCGTCGGATCGCCCAGGTCGCCATCGCCACCTTCCCCAGCCCCGACAGCCTTAAGGAGGTGTCCGGCAACGCCTATGCGGTCAGCCTTGAGAGCGGCACCTACAATCTGAAGGCCGCAGGCACCGGCGGCGCGGGCAAGGTCGCCGCCCAGCAGCTGGAGTCTTCCACGGTCGATCTGTCGGCGGAATTCACCGGCCTGATCACGACCCAGCGCGCCTATTCCGCCTCGTCCAAGATCATCACCACGGCGGACGAAATGCTCGCTGAACTGATCAACATCAAACGCTGATCGGCCAGTAAGTAACCGTTAGTTCTAATGAATCGTCGCTCAAGCAAGGTTTACAGAGTCCCTCTGGCGAGGTCGGATTTTATCCGTTCCTTCACCACGACGCTTAAACCGACCTTAGAGGGGCAGGCCTACAGTCATCTCACTACGGTGATGGTGAAAGAGGCATAAGCCCATGTTGCAAGAGCGACGCCTGAATAGCAAAGGCGAACAATACGTGGTCGGACCGACTGGCACGCCCCTGACCCTGAACGATCTGCCCCCGGCCAACACGGACCGGTGGGTGATCCGCCGCAAGGCCGAGGTCGTCGCCGCCGTTCGCGGCGGCCTGCTCAGCCTGGACGACGCCCTGGCGAAGTACCGCCTGACGGCGGAAGAATTCCTCGCCTGGCAGAAGGCCATCGACAAATGGGGCATGCAGGGCCTGCGCACGACGCGGATCCAGAGCTACCGCTCCTAAGGCTTCTCCCCGAAGACGAAGAGGGCCGTGTCCGGCGACGGATGCGGCCCTTTTCGTTTCCCAGCCTCGAAATCGCGCCGGTTCCGCACTAAATGGCGGCCATGACCCTGGTCGAAGATCTCTGCCCCGTTCCCGACATCCGCCGCACTGACATGGATGCGGCGGTCGAGAGCGCTCGGGCGGCGGTCGGCCTGCCGGTCGGGGCGCGCGTCGTCGCCGCCATGTCCGGCGGGGTCGATTCCACCGTCGTCGCCGCCCTGCTGCACAAGGCGGGCTATGACGTCGTCGGCGTGACCCTTCAACTCTACGACCACGGCGCGGCCCTGAAGAAGAAGGGCGCCTGCTGCGCGGGTCAGGACATCCACGACGCCCGTTTAGCCGCCGAGACCATAGGCATCCCCCACTATGTCCTGGACTATGAGAGCCGGTTCAAGGACGCGGTGATCGACCAATTCGCCGACTCCTATCTGAAGGGCCAGACCCCGGTTCCCTGCATCCGCTGCAATCAGACGGTCAAGTTCCGCGACCTGCTGGACGTCGCCCGCGACCTGGGCGCCGAGGCCATGGCCACGGGCCACTACGTCCGCCGCGCCGCCGTCGGCAATCGCTCGCAGATGAGGAAGGCGGTCGACCATTCGCGCGACCAGTCCTACTTTCTGTTCGCCACCACCCAGGACCAGCTCGACTATCTGCGCTTTCCGCTGGCCGATCTGGAAAAGCCCCAGGTGCGCGGCGTCGCCGCCGAACTGGGGCTGAAGATCGCCGCCAAGCCGGACAGCCAGGACATCTGTTTCGTGCCCTCCGGCGACTACCGCACCCTGATCGACCGCCTGCGCCCGCAAGGGCGCGAGGCCGGCGAGATCGTGCACATGGACGGTCGGGTGCTGGGACGCCATGCCGGCATCACCGACTACACCATCGGCCAGCGCCGGGGCCTGAACGTCGCGGTGGGCGAGCCCCTGTTCGTCGTCAGGCTGGAGCCCGAAACCCGCCGCGTCGTCGTCGGCCCGCGCGAAGCCCTGCTGACCGCGTCTCTGACGCTGGAAGAGACCAACTGGCTGGGCGACGAGGCCACCCTCGTCGAGGCCGCTGCGTCCGCCCTCCCCGTCCTGGCCCGCGTCCGCTCGACCCGCCAG
>NZ_JBWKZJ010000005.1:0-113986 GCF_059424365.1 Brevundimonas sp. GW456-12-10-14-LB3 | reverse complement strand
GTCTTGCGACGGCCCGCCCCTCATCCACGCCTGATCGCAGGAATTCAGGCGTTTAGATCGACATCCTTGCCTTCCTTGACCAGCAGGAAGCCCAGCACGACCGTCCCCAGCGCCACGATGATCGGGTACCAGAGGCCGGAATAGATGTTGCCGGTCGCCGCCACGATGGCGAAGGCCGTGGTCGGCAGGAAGCCGCCGAACCAGCCGTTGCCGATGTGATAGGGCAGGGACATGGAGGTGTAGCGGATATTGGTGGGGAACATCTCGACCAGGGCCGCTGCGATCGGTCCGTAGACCATGGTCACATAGAAGCCGAGGATGAACAGGATCAGCACCACCATCGGCTTGTTGACCAGATCGCTGTCCGCCTTGGCAGGATAGCCGGCGGCCGTAAGGGCCTCGCCCAACTGCTTGTCCCAGGCCTTTTTCTCAGCCGCGAAATCGGCAGGCGCCATGGCGTCTCCACGGAAGCTCTGGACGACGGCCTGGTCGCCGATCCGCACCTGAGCCACCGTGCCTGCGGGCGCCTCGACATTGGTGTAGGTCACCCCGGCCTTGGCCAGATAGGATTTTGCCAGGTCGCAGGAGTGGTTGAACACCGTCTTGCCGATCGGATCGAACTGGACGTTGCAGTCCGCCGGATCGGCATAGACCACGACCGGCGCCGAGGCGGCGGCGGCGGCCAGCCGCGGATTGGCGGCCTGGGTCAGGGCGTTGAACAGCGGGAAATAGGTGAGGGCGGCGATCAGGCACCCGGCCAGGATGACCGGCTTGCGTCCCACCTTGTCCGACAGCCAGCCCCAGAAGATGAAGAAGGGCGAGGCCGCGACCAGGGCGATAGTCAGCATCACATAGACGAGGGTGGCGTCCAGCTTCATCACCCGTTCCAGAAAGAACAGGGCGTAGAACTGACCCGTGTACCAGATCACGGCCTGGCCGGCGGTGAGGCCCAGCAGGGCGATCAGCACCAGCTTCAGGTTTGGCCATTTGCCGAAGGAGTCCTTCAGCGGGGTCTTGGACCCCTTGCCCTCGGCCTTCATCCGTTTGAAGGACGGGCTTTCGGACAGCTTCAGACGAATCCACAGCGACACGCCCAGCAGCAGGATCGAGACCAGGAAGGGGATCCGCCAGCCCCATTCCGCAAAGGCCTCCTCGCCGACCGAGACACGGACGCTCAGAATGACGACCAGGCTCAGCACCAGGCCGGCCGTGGCGGTGATCTGGATGAAGGAGGTGTAGAAGCCGCGTTTACCATGTGGCGCGTGCTCGGCGACATAGGTGGCGGCGCCGCCGTATTCGCCGCCCAGGGCCAGACCCTGGATCAGCCGCATCAGCACCAGAATGATCGGCGCGGCGATGCCGATGGCCGCATAGGGCGGCAACAGACCCACGACGAAGGTGGAAAGCCCCATCAGGAGCATGGTCACCAGGAAGGTGTTCTTGCGACCCCACAGGTCGCCCAGACGCCCGAAGACCACGGCCCCGAACGGTCGAACCGCAAATCCGGCGGCGAAGGCCATCAGGGCGAAGATGTAGCCGGTCGTCTCATTGACGCCCGAGAAGAACTGCACGGTGATGATCGCGGCCAGCGACCCGTACAGATAGAAATCATACCATTCGATAACGGTGCCGACCGACGACGCCAGAATCACCAGCTTGTCGTTCTTACCCACCACATACTCATCGACCGGCGCACCGATGGCGCTGTCCGTCATAGCGTAGCCTCCCAGCTGTCTGGTCTTTCCGACCGTTTTCACGCCGCAAGTGCGCGATTGGCCAAGAGAGTGACGCAGGGCTGAGACAAGCGTCAGGGCGACTTTGGTCGAGTGTCCTTTTCTCGCCTAAGATATATTATGCGAAGAAAGCCCAAGTTGGTCGGTGTTGCTTTGAGTTTCGCTAATCCTGAGATTTCAGCATTTCCGCAGGATTGGCGCCGTAAGCCTGAGACTCCTGTTCCGTAACGCTGAGACTGAGTTTGCAAGGCTCCCGCACCGGGCCCATCCTCGAGATGCTGCATCAGCGCCTTCGACGTACAAGTCCGCTGCGCGCTCCGCTCGATTACGCGCCAACGTCTTGACGGATTCGTGGGGCCTTGCGAGGCATGCGCAAGGACATGCGTATGGGCGGCTCAGCCCGATGATGACGGAAAAGCCACGCTCCTCTCGGCGATGGAACTCATCCTTTGCGAACTCGAGCGCCTAATGGGCCGGGATTAGGGCGCCTTCGGCGAATCCATCGTCACTGAAGGAAGGCTGCTGCGGCGCTTGATACGGCTTCACCGCAACGCCTTCAGGCTTTGCGGCAGCACGTCGCACAGGTCTTCGGAGATCAGACCCGGACCAAACCGCGCGGCGGCGTCGGAATGCAGCCAGACGGCGGCGCTGGCGGCCTCGAAACTGTCCATACGCTGGGCGATCAGGCCGCCGATCATGCCGGCCAGGACGTCGCCGGTTCCGGCCGTCGCCAGCCAGGGCGAGCCGTTGGGATTGAGGCGCACCCGGCCGTCCGGCGCCGCGATCAGGGTCTGGGCGCCCTTCAGCACGACGACGGCCTGGGCGCGGCGGGCGGCCTCGACGGCGGCGGCCGCCCTGCCCTGTTTCAACAGGCCGGGAAACAGCCGTTCGAACTCGCCCTCATGGGGCGTCAGCACGTCGTCGCGGTCCAGAACGGCGAACAGTTCGGCGCTGCGGCCCTTGAACACCGACAGACCGTCCGCATCGATCACCAGGGCGGCGCCGCTCAGCGCCAGGGCCTGGATGTTGGCCACTGTACCCTCGTCAAGCCCGGCGGCTGGGCCGGCGACGACGGCGTCCATCTCCTCGACCTCCCGCCCCAGCGCCTCGGGTGATCCGAAGGGGGTCAGCATGACGGCCGTGACCGTTGGGGCGATCGTCGCGACCGCGTCGGGCGGGCACAGAATCCGCACCACCCCGGCTCCGATCCTCAGGCCGGCGCGTGCCGCCAGACGGGCCGCCCCGGTCTGATGCGCCCGACCGGACACCACCCCCAAACGTCCCCGCGCATGCTTATGCGTTTCCGGCCCCGGCCACGGAAGAAAATTGCGCCAGATCGCCGGGTCGTTGGTGTCAATCATCCGAACTCCGAATATCCGTGACTTTTCTGCGAAAACTGCTTGCCTTCGATGGCTTTGATGTGTCCCATTCCCGCCCGAACGCCGCTGCATTTCGCACGCCGTTCAGGGGTCGCCATGAAGAAAATCGAAGCCATCATCAAGCCCTTCAAGCTGGATGACGTCAAAGAGGCGCTCCAGGACGTCGGGGTGCAAGGCATGACCGTGCTGGAGGCCAAGGGATACGGCCGCCAGAAGGGCCATTCCGAACTGTACCGCGGCGCCGAATACGTCATCGACTTCCTGCCCAAGATCAAGATCGAGGTCGTCGTCGCCGACGACCTGGCGCCTGCGGTCGTCGAGGCCATTCAGACCTCGGCCCGCACCGGCAAGATCGGCGACGGCAAGATCTTCGTCTCCGACGTCGCCGACGTGATCCGCATCCGAACCGGCGAAACCGGGGCCCAGGCGGTCTGACTTCACCTGCCCCTCTTCCTCCCCAACGACCAAGAAACAGGACTTCCGAGAATGAGCGCCAGCAAGATCCTCAAAGAGATCAAGGAAAAGGACGTCAAATATGTCGACGTCCGCTTCACCGACACCCGCGGCAAGCTGCAACATGTGACCTTCGACGTCGATCTGGTCGACGAGGACTTCCTGAACGAAGGCACCATGTTCGACGGCTCATCCATCGCCGGCTGGAAGGCGATCAATGAGTCGGACATGCTGCTGAAGCCGGACCTGACCACGGCCTATATCGACCCCTTCTATCAGCAGACGACCATGTTCCTGTTCTGCGACGTGCTGAACCCGGACACCGGCGAGCCCTACAACCGCGACAGCCGTTCGATGGCCAAGAAGGCCTTGGCCTATGTCCAGTCTTCGGGCGTGGGCGATCAGGTCTATTTCGGCCCGGAAGCCGAGTTCTTCATCTTCGACGACGTGCGCTGGAACACCCAGCCTCACAACACCGGCTACAGCTACGATTCGGCCGAGCTGCCCGCCAACACCGGCGCCGAATACACCGAGGGCAACATGGGCCACCGCCCTGGGCCCAAGGGCGGCTATTTCCCGGTCAATCCGGTCGATTCCGGCCAGGACCTGCGCGGCGAAATGCTGGGCGTGATGCGTGACCTGGGCCTCCAGCCCGAGAAGCACCACCACGAGGTGGCGCCGGCCCAGCACGAACTGGGCCTGAAGTTCTCGGACCTGCTGACCATGGCCGACCGGCTGCAGCTGTATAAGTACGTCATCCACAACGTCGCGGCCGCCTACGGCAAGACCGCGACCTTCATGGCCAAGCCCATGTTCGCCGACAACGGCTCGGGCATGCACGTGCACCAGTCGATCTGGCGCGACGGCAAGCCCCTGTTCGCCGGCGACAAATACGCCGGCCTGTCGCAGGAATGCCTGTGGTACATCGGCGGCATCATCAAGCACGCCAAGGCCATCAACGCCTTCGCCAACTCGACCACCAACTCCTACAAGCGTCTGGTCCCCGGTTACGAAGCCCCGGTGAAACTGGCCTATTCGGCCCGCAACCGCTCGGCCTCGATCCGCATTCCGCACGTCTCCTCGCCGAAGGCCAAGCGTCTGGAAGCCCGCTTCCCCGACCCGATGGGCAACCCCTATCTGACCTTCGTCGCCCTGCTGATGGCCGGCCTGGACGGCATCGAAAACCGCATCGATCCGGGCGCGCCCGCCGACAAGAACCTCTACGACCTGCCGCCGGAAGAGCGCGGCTCGATCCCCGAGGTCTGCGGCTCGCTGCGTGAAGCGCTGGAGAACCTCGACAAGGACCGCGCCTTCCTCAAGAAGGGCGGCGTCATGGATGACGACTTTATCGACAGCTACATCGAGCTGAAGATGGAAGAGGTGATGCGCCTGCAACTGCACCCGCACCCGGTTGAGTTTGACATGTACTACACCTGCTGATCGACAGGTCGGCATGAAGGCTAAGGGCCGGGGGATTCCCCCGGCCCTTTTTCTATGACATCTGAAAAGGCCCGGACGATGCTTGAACTGGTGCTGTTCAGCCCCGCCCTCAGTCCCATCGGACTCCTCATCGCGATATTCGCCTACCCGTGGCGAACAAGGCCGTGGAAACCCTATGTCTGGATCATTATTGCGCTCAGCCTGCCGCTCGTCTCCATGTTAGCGCTTCAAGCAGCCTTCACTCTTCCGGCTGGATCCTGCGAAAGGCGACCGTTGAACAACTTGCCTATCGCGCTCGCGTTCATGAGCGTCACGGGCGCCGCAGTGCTTTTTATTCTGGGCCAAAAGTACCGAACCTTCATAGCAGGCACGGCTCTGACCTTCTGTCCTATGACGATATCTTGGTCGCTGATTGCGACCATGTCCTTGGCGGGATGTTGGATCTAGAACCGAATACCTAAGCCGCTTCGGCTTCCAGGTCGTCCGCCTTCTTGCGGCGCAGTTCGATCAGCCGCACGCACCAGATCGAGACTTCGTAGAGGATGACCAGGGGCACGGCCAGCATCAGCTGGCTGATGGGGTCGGGCGGCGTGACCACAGCGGCGACCACCACCACGGCGACGATGGCGTAGCGGCGGCCAGAGGCCATCATCTTGGAATTGATCAAGCCAGCCAGGCCTAAAAGGGTCGTCACGACGGGCAGTTGGAAGCACAGACCGAAGGCCAGCAGCAGCGAGGTGACCAGGTTCAGATAGTCCGAGATCTTGGTCGTCTGGGCCACCGATATGCCGTCGCTGACCACCTGCTGCCCCAGGGAGAACAGCATGACGAAGGGCAGCATGACGTAATAGACTAGGGCTCCCCCCAGGCAGAACATCACCGGGGCGGCGATCAGGAAGGGCAGAAAGGCACCCCGCTCATTGCGGTACAGGCCGGGTGCGACGAAGCGGTAAACCTGCCAGGCCATGACCGGGAAGGTCAGGACGGCCGCGCCGAAGGCGGCGATCTTCATCTTGGTGAACAACTGTTCCAGTGGGGCAGTGGCGATCAGTTGCACCACGGCGGCCGAACCGGGCGGATAGGGTTTGAAGCCGGTCATGATCGCGATCAGCTCCAGCGGATTGGCGTGGCCGCCAGAGGCCGCCGTCGCCGCATGAATGGCCGCCGCCGCCTGATAGGGTTTGATCAGGGCGATCTGGATCTGATTGGCGAAGGCGAAACACAGGATGAAGCCCAGGGCGAAGGCGACCACGCAGACCAGCAGCCGGCTGCGCAGCTCTATCAGATGGTCCATCAGGGGCGCGCGCGACGCCTCGATCTCGGCCTCGTCGCGGTCGGAGATAGTCAAAGCTCGACGGCCTTCTTGCGCGGGGTCTTGGTCTTGGCGGACGACTGGGCCGGCGCCTGGGCGTCCGAGATCTGGGTCTTGGCGGCGCCCTTGGCCGAGGCGCGGGTCTTCGCCGCGACCGCCCCGCCCGCCCTGGCGGTCTTCTTCGTTTTCGCGGGCGTTGCTGAGGTTTCGGCGGTCGAACTGCCGCGCTTCGACCTGGGCCTTGGATTGGGCTTCGACTTGGCCTCCGGCTCCGGCTCCAGCGGGGAGACAGGCGACGCATCGGGCCATTCATCCACCGCCGGTGTCGGCAGTGAGGCGACGGACGGCGGCGTCGTCAGACCGGCGTTGATCTCCTTGAAGGCCGCATCGGCCTCGGCGCCCAGGGGGTACATGGCCCCCTGCCCGCTCCGCAGCGCCTCGACCTCCTTGCGCAGCTCGTCCAGTTCGGACTGGCGCGCCATCTCGTCGAAGCTGGTGCGGAACTCATTGGCCATGGCCCGCGCCTTGGCCAGCATCTGGCCCACGCGGCGCATGAGCACAGGCAGATCCTTGGGTCCCACCACCAGCAGGGCCACCAGACCGATTACCAATAGTTCGAAGCCCCCGATACCGGGGCCGAGCCCGCCCATGCGTCAGCCCTCAAAGACCCGACGCGGACTTCAGTGCTTTTCCTTCTCCGCCTCGGTGCGCGGCAGGGCGCCGACGCCGTCTTGCGTCGCGTCCTTCTTGCCGTCGTCCGACAGGCCGTCCTTGAATGCGCGGATGCCCTTGGCGGCGTCGCCCATGATGCTGGACAGCTTGCCGCGTCCGCCGAACAGGACGGCGACCACGACAATGACGATGGCCCAGTGCCAGATGCTCATGGAGCCCATGGGTAATCTCCTCGAAGAGGCCGATGATCGGCCCCATCCACTCTTCTTCGTCCCGCATATAGGCGGAGTCATGGCCCGACGCCAAGGGAGGCTGTAGGTGTGCGCGACCATGAGTCTCTCCGATCACGTCATCATCCACACCGACGGCGCCTGCAAGGGCAATCCGGGCCCCGGCGGCTGGGGCGCCCTGCTCCAGACTGCGGGCGGTCACGAGAAGGAACTTTGGGGCGGCGAGGCGAATACGACCAACAACCGCATGGAGCTGACGGCCGCCATCATGGCGCTGGAGGCGCTGAAACGCCCGTGCAAGGTCGAGCTTCATACGGACAGCAAATATGTCATGCAGGGCGTGACCGAATGGATGCGCGGCTGGAAGGCGCGCGGCTGGCTGACCGCCGACAAGAAGCCGGTCAAGAACGCCGACCTTTGGCGACGTCTCGATGAGGCGCGCCAGAGGCACGAGGTCAAATGGCGCTGGGTCAAGGGCCACGCCGGCCATGCGTTGAATGAGCGCGCGGACCAGTTGGCGAATCGCGGCGTGGCGGAGCTGAAAAGGGCCTAAACCAGGGTCACCGGGTCAGGTCCATCTGCTGAGCCAGAATCACCGCCTGGGTCCGATTATAAACGCCCAGCTTTCGAAACACGCTGGTCAGATGCGCCTTGATGGTTGCTTCGGAGACGCCCAGGTCGAAGGCGATCTGCTTGTTCAGCCGACCAGCCTTCAACCCTTCCAGTATGCGCAGCTGCGACGGCGTCAGGCTGGCGACCCGGGCGGCGAGGTCGTCCTCTCCGGCCGCCTCCGGCGTCTCGGGCGCCCAGGCGTCGCCGGCCAGAACGGCCGTGATCGCCTCCACCATCTGCGGAAGGGCGGCGGATTTTGGGATGAAGCCTGCGGCGCCGAGGGCCAGGGCGCGGCGCACGACGCTCGCCTCCTCGCTGGCCGAGACGACGGCGACCGGAACGACGGGATGTTCGGCCCGAACGGCGGCCAGGCCCGCCATGCCTTCACTGTCGGAGAGTTTGAGATCCAGAAGCAGCAGGTCGGTCGGCGTCCTGAGGGCCGCTCGCGCCTCGGCCAGGCTGGCGCATTCCTCTATCGTCGCTTCGGGCGAGGCCTTGGAGACGGCGGACCGCAGCGCGGCGCGGAACAGGGGGTGATCGTCGGCGATGACGATTCGATCCATCAGGCGTCCTTCCCTTCGCGCAGCGTTCTTGGCGGCCGCGTCTGCAGCAGCATGACGCGGTTCGACTTTGGTCGAAACTAGACCATTGGCTAATGGCCGCATACGCCCCTTGGGGAAAAGGTTCATTCGGACGCTCGCAACAGACGAGCCAGGGAGGAACCATCATGATCAAATCCAGCCTGGCGGCAGGATGCGCGGCAGCGGCCCTGCTTCTGGCCCCCGGCGTCGCCTCGGCGCAAGACGCCCAGGCCGCCCTCGAAGCCCGAATCGCTCAGCTCGAAGCCGAGTTGAACGCCCTCAAATCCGAAGTCGTCGCCGCCCGCACCCAGCAGGCGGCGCAGCAGCAGGACATCATCCGGCTGGAGGCCCGCCCGGCGCCGCCGGCGCCGGTCCAGCAGGCGGCCGCGCCCAGCGACGGTTTCCGGATCGGCGACCACACAGTGAAGTTCGGCGGCTTCGTCAAGGTGGACGCCTCGGCCTCCAGCTATTCCGGCGGCGATCCCGCCAATGGCGACGCCCTGCGTGAGTTCCATATCCCCGGCTCCATCCCCATCGGCGGCGCCGACGAGGATACGGCGACCGACTTCAACGCCCGGCAGACCCGGTTCTGGCTGACGACCGACGGCCTGGTCGGCGGCCACAAGGTCGGCACGCGGCTGGAGATGGACTTCCAGACCCTGCCCGGCACAGCGGACCAGCGCACCACCAGCCCCGCCAACCCGGCCCTGCGCCGCGCCTTCGTGACCATCGACAACTGGCTGATCGGCCAGGAGTGGACCAACTTCCAGAACACCGCCGTCCTGCCCGAATCCGCCGACTTCATCGGCGCGGCCGAGGGCACGGTCTTCGCGCGGCAGGTCCAGGTGCGTTACACGCGCGGTCCCTTCTCCGTTTCGGTGGAAAACCCCGAGACGACCGTGACCCCGTTCGGCGGCGGCGCGCGGATCATCGCCGACGACAACAGCCTGCCCGACTTCACCGCCCGCTACGCCCTGGCGCGGCCCTGGGGGGATCTGCAGTTCGCCGGTCTGCTGCGTCAGCTGAAGTACCAGAACCCGTCGACCAGCATCGATTCCACCGCCACCGGCTGGGGCCTGTCCGCCTCGACCAAGATCAAGGTCGGCGCCAAGGACGATCTGCGTCTGATGGTGACGGGCGGCGAAGGGATCGGCCGATACGTCGGGCTGAACTTCTCGAACGACGCGGTGCTGGACGCCTCGGGCGAACTGGACGCGATCGGCGTCGTCGCCGGCTTCGCCGCCTATCGTCACGTCTGGGCGCCAGGCTGGCGCTCCAGCCTGATCTGGTCGGCGCAGTCGGTCGATAATGACACGACCGTGACCGGTCTGGCCGTAAACCGGTCGGCTCAAAGCGTCCACGCCAACTTGATCTGGTCGCCGGTTACGGCGTTTGATGTCGGCGCCGAGCTGATGTTCGCCGACCGCGAAATCGAATCCGGCGCGAGCGGCGACATGACCCGATTGATCCTGTTCGCCAAATACGGATTCTAAAGATGCTGGAGACGTCTCGCGTGCCCGATTCCGACCTCTACCCCGTTCCCGCAGACTTCGCCGCCAAGGCCCATATGGATCGGCGAGCCTATGAGGCGGCGCGGATCGCGGCGCGCGAGACGCCCGAGGCCTTCTGGTCCGAACAGGCGAAACGCCTCGACTGGATCAAGGCGCCGACCAAGATCAAGGATGTCTCCTTCAGGAAGGAGGATTTCCGCATCCGCTGGTTCGAGGACGGCGTTCTGAACGTCGCCGCCAACTGCATCGACCGCCACCTGCCCCACCGCAAGGATGAGACCGCGATCATCTGGGAGGGCGACGACCCGGCGGACAGTCGTCACATCACCTACGGCGAGCTGCACGCGCAGGTCTGCCGCATGGCCAATGTACTGAAATCCCACGGGGCCAAGAAGGGCGACCGGGTCACCATCTATCTACCGATGATCCCCGAGGCCGCCTACGCCATGCTGGCCTGCGCCCGGATCGGGGCGGTCCATTCCGTGGTCTTCGGCGGCTTTTCGCCCGACAGCCTGTGCGGTCGGATCGAGGACTGCGGCTCCAACCTGGTCATCACGGCCGACGAGGGCGTGCGCGGCGGCAAGATCGTGCCGCTGAAGGCCAATGTCGATGCGGCCCTGGAAAAGGTGAAGGTCGATACGGTTCTGGTGATCCGCCGCACCGGCGCCGACGTGCCGATGATCGAAGGCCGCGACATCGACTACGCCGTCGAGGCGGCCGAGGCCTCGACCGACTGTCCGCCCGAGCCGATGAAGGCGGAAGATCCGTTGTTCATCCTCTACACCTCAGGTTCCACCGGAAAGCCGAAAGGCGTTCTTCACACGACGGGCGGCTATCTGTTCTGGGCCGCCTGGACCCATGAGCTGACGTTCGACTATCGCCCGGGCGAGGTCTTCTGGTGCACCGCCGACGTGGGCTGGGTCACGGGCCATTCCTATCTGGTCTATGGTCCGCTGGCGAACGCCGCGACCACCCTGATGTTCGAAGGCGTGCCCAACTATCCCGACGCCAGCCGGTTCTGGCAGGTGGTGGACAAGCACAAGGTCGAGGTCTTCTACACCGCCCCGACGGCCCTGCGCGCCCTGATGCGCGAAGGAGACGCGCCGGTGAAGGCCACGTCACGCAAATCGCTACGTCTGCTGGGCACGGTCGGCGAACCGATCAATCCGGAGGCCTGGCGTTGGTATCATGAGGTGGTCGGGGACAGCCGCTGCCCGATCGTGGACACCTGGTGGCAGACCGAGACAGGCGGCCATCTGATCACCCCCCTACCCGGCGCCACCGACCTGAAGCCGGGTTCGGCCACCCTGCCCCTGCCCGGCGTCGAACTTCAGATCGTCGATGCGGAGGGCCAGGAACTGGTCGGGGCCGTCTCGGGCAATCTGTGCATCACCGACAGCTGGCCGGGCCAGATGCGCACGGTCTATGGCGACGATCAGCGCTTCTTCGACACCTATTTCTCGACCTATCCCGGCCGGTATTTCACCGGCGACGGCTGCCGTCGGGATGCGGACGGCTATTACTGGATCACCGGCCGGGTCGACGACGTCATCAATGTTTCGGGCCACCGCATGGGCACAGCCGAGATCGAGAGCGCTCTGGTGCTGCACGACGACGTGGCCGAGGCGGCTGTGGTCGGCTATCCGCACGACATCAAGGGCCAGGGCATCTACGCCTATGTCACCCTGAACAAGGGGGTCGAGGCGACCGAGGATCTGCGCAAGGCCCTGGGCGCCCACGTCCGTCGCGAGATCGGCCCCATCGCCGCCCCGGACGTGATCCAGTGGGCGCCCGGCCTGCCCAAGACCCGATCCGGCAAGATCATGCGCCGCATCCTGCGCAAGATCGCCGAGAACGAGATCGGCTCGCTGGGCGACACCTCGACCTTGGCCGATCCGTCAGTCGTCGAGGATCTGGTGAAGAACCGCGCGGGCTGATCAGGCCGGACTTGTGCGCCGCGCCCGGCGTCGTCAAAACCGGATCAAGGGGCCGGCTCCTGCGCCGGGGTCCTAATCCTTGGGTGGAGACGACGAGATGACGATCCGGTTCGACGGACAGGTGGCCATTGTGACGGGCGCGGGCGGCGGTCTGGGCCGGCAGCACGCCCTGGCCCTGGCGGCGCGCGGCGCCAAGGTGGTGGTCAATGATCTGGGCGGCGCCCGCGACGGCTCTGGCGGGTCCGCCACCGCCGCCGAGGCCGTGGTCGCCGAGATCGAGGCCGCCGGCGGCGAGGCCATGGCCAACGCCGCCTCCGTGACCGACTTCGCCGCCGTTCAGGCCATGGTGGAGGCGGCCATGGCGAAATGGGGCCGGGTCGATCTGCTGGTGAACAACGCCGGGGTCCTGCGCGACAAGACCTTCGCCAAGATGGAGTTGGAGGACTTCCGCTTCGTCGTGGACGTCCATCTGATGGGGGCGGTCAACTGCACCAAGGCGGTGTGGGAGATCATGCGCGGCCAGAACTATGGCCGTATCGTCATGACCACCTCGTCTTCGGGGCTGTACGGCAATTTCGGCCAGTCGAACTACGGGGCGGCCAAGATGGCCCTGGTGGGCCTGATGCAGACCCTGTCGATCGAGGGGGCCAAGAACGACATCCGCGTCAACTGCCTGGCGCCCACGGCCCATACGCGCATGACCGAAGACCTGGGCGCCGCCCTGCCCCTGGAGGCCCTGGATCCGGCGCTGGTGACGCCGGGCCTGCTGTATCTGCTGAGCCGGGAGGCGCCGAGCCGCTGTATCCTGGCGGCCGGCGCCGGCGGGTTCGAACGCGCCTATGTGACGCTGACCGAGGGCGTCCACATCTCGGGCGAGGATGCGCCGGAACAGGTGGCGGCCCAGTTCGACGCCATCTCCGACCGGGCGAAAGAGATCGTGCCGGAGATGGGCGCCGCCCAGGGCATGATCGAACTGACCAAGGCCCAGAAGGCGCACGCCTCCTGAGCCTTCATGTCGGCGCGGTCAGCCGATCGCGCCGACGCAGCCTTCCGCCTCGCCCGGCGTCAGTTCCGCCTCGGTCAGGGCGATGGTCCAGCCGTGGTGGGTGTTCAGGCCCCAGCGACGAGCGCCGCCGCCGTCGCCGGCGTCTCCGCCGGCGGTGACGACCACGCGGCGGCCCTTCGGCAGGGCCGGCGGATCGATCTTGCCGACGGCCAGAGACGTCGGCGTCTCGCCGCCGTAACCGTCGAACACGCTGAGCATCGACCATTCACGGCGAAGGCCCATCCACCAGGCGTCCTCGGTATTGATGGCCAGAACGGCCACGCCATGGCCCTCGGCGGCGAAGGCCAGGGCCTTCTGCGGGTCGCGCACCATCTTGATGTCGGCGGCGGCGCCGAAGCGCAGGCGGGCGCCGTCATAGGCGCGGGTCGGTTCGATCGGGGCCCAGACCTGGACCTGCAGCCGGCCCTGACGCGCCAGCCCCCAGCCGACGATCTCGCGCCAGAGGTGTTCGACCGCCTCGGCGTTTTCGGGGCGGCACTTGGACAGCATCCGCGACAGGACAGTCTGCTCGCGGTCGGGGCGAAGCTTGGTGTGGGGGCCCGTGGGCGCGTCCTTGGCGCGGCCGACGGTGGCGGCGACGGCGAGACGTTGTTCGAACAGGGCCAGGATCTGATCGTCGATGGTGTCGATCTCGGCGCGCAGGGCGGCCAGGGCCTGTTGTTCAGGCGTCAGTTCAACCTGTTCAGGTCGGATCATCTGGACGTTGGAAGAGGACATGGGTTCGGGCTTTCGGCAAAGGCAGGATTTCGATGTGCAGGGGCGGACAGCCGCTCTGGTCCAGAGCGGTCGCCGGCGAGACAGTCAGGGACGAAGAGCGCCCGACGCCTCAGCCGGCGTATCGAAAGCCGTAAAAGCCGTAGCCGAAATAGAGGCCGGACACCGCGCGCGAACGGTCGAAGGAAACAGAAAGGGCGCGCTGGCGGGACATGGGTCCGGGTCCGGTTATGCGGATCGTTCGCGATCCGCGCGGCCTTAAAGCACGCAAAGACCGTGCGCCGTCAAGCCCTATCGGCCCCCAGGAGGACGAAACGCGTCCGGTTATCGCTGGAATCCTGAAGATCGTTGCGCAGGATCGACAGGCCATAGACCTCGGCGGCCCCTACCGGCGCAATGGCCGCCTGGGTCGGATCGCCCGCCTCGGCGACGTCGCGGGCGGCGCCGGCGGTGTCGAAATGCTCGACCACGTTCAGCTTCAGGCCCTTCAGTGTCCGTTCGCACTGAGCCAGGGCGATGGGGTGGCTGAGCACCCGCTTCAGATCGGCGATGCGCGCGCCGTCCAGTCCCATCAGGGCGTGGCGGATCGGCCGCCAGGCTTCGGCGACCACGCGAAGGCCGGAGTCGCGCACCAGGGTCGCGGCGGGTTCGACCACGCCGACGGAGGAGTTCTCGACCGGGATCAGGGCGCAGTCGCAGTCGCCGCCCTTCAGGGCTGCGATGGCCTCGGCGAAGGTCTCGAACGGCACAGCCTCGTCCCAGGGGCGAAGGGCCGTGCAGGCCTCATGACTGAAGGCGCCGGGGGCGCCCTGATAGGCGACCCGACCGGGGTTGTCGTCTTGCTGTGTTGGCTTGTCCATATTCATCACTTCCGACGGACCGCCGAAAGCCTTCCCTTTGCTGGCCGCGATCAGACGGAGCATAGTTGTCCGAGCCGTGACCGTTTCGCGCCGTATCTGCGGCGCCGCTTTCGTCCCCACAAGCCGAATGTGATCGTGGGGTGCTTTCGGGCCGCGCATGGTGCGGGTAGCGTCGCAGTTCGCATCTTCCGGAGCCGCTCATGTCCGTCGTCACCAGCTCCAACCGTCGGGCCGTGTTGACGGGCCTGGCGGGAGCCCTTGCAGGCTGCGCGCCGACGCCTGCCGTCCTGCCGACGACAGGGTTTGCCCCGCGCCGGATCGCGCCGATCCTGATGACGCCCGAGCGGATCATACGCATCACCGTCTGCACCCGTCCTTTTCGCCCGACAGGCCCGCGCCTGAACGTGGAGGCGGTCGGCGAGACCAGGGTGGTTCACAACTATGGCCACGGCGGCAGCGGCTGGTCTTTGTCCTGGGGCTCCAGCGCTATCGCAGCGCGCAAGGCCATGGCCCTGGCGGGTCTGGCGGGCGGTCCGCCCGTGGTCGCGGTGATCGGCAGCGGCGCCCTCGGCTTGACGTCGGCGCTCCAGCTTCAGCGCATGGGCGCGCGGGTGACCATCTATGCGCGCGAACGCGCCGCCTTCACCCGATCCATGCGCGCCACAGGCAGTTGGACGCCGGACAGCCGCATCGCCGACGCTGATCGCGTCGCGGCTGACTTCCCCGCCCTTTGGGAACAGATGGCGCGCGAGACCTACGCCACTCACCAGACCTATCTGGGGACAGAAGGCGATCCGGTCGTCTTTAGCGACCGCTATATGCTGTCGGGCGCGGCCGACCTGCCGCGTACGGTCGAACCGCCGCCGATCCTTACCGCGCCTGGGATAAAGCCGATCCGATTCGCCGAATACAGGCTGGACGGGCTGGCGCCGCGATCCATCCCCCTGCCCGCTTCCGCCTCGCCCTTTCCGGTTGGGGAGACCCGGATGGTCAGCGCCATGCAGTTCAACGTCGCCGAACTGGCGCACCGGTTGGAGACCGAGTTTCTGAGCCAGGGCGGCCGGATCGAGACCCGCGCCTTCAACACGCCGGCGGATCTGACGGCCCTGCCCGAGAAGATCGTGATCAACTGCACCGGCTATGGCGCGAAGGCCCTGTTCGAGGACAAGGAGATGATCCCCGTGCGCGGCCAGATCGCCTGGCTCGCGCCCCAGCCCGAGGTCAACTACGGCCTGCATTTCCGGGGCGTGACCGTGCTGTCGCGACCGGACGGGATCGTGGTTCAGGCCACGCGCAATGACATGAACGGCGTCGGTATCGACGACGAGACGCCGGACCGAGCCGAGGCGAACGCGACCATCGGCCTCGTCGCCCCGCTGTTTCCGTCGATCAGGCCGCTTCCGAGCGGCTGATCCGGCCTGCCTTCAACCGCTCGGCCACCAGGAAGGCCAGCTCCAGCGCCTGGTCGGCGTTCAGGCGCGGGTCGCAGTGGGTGTGATAGCGGTTGGACAGGTCGTCCTCGGTCACGGCCTGGGCGCCGCCGATGCATTCGGTGACGTTCTGGCCGGTCATCTCCAGGTGGACGCCGCCGGGGTGGACGCCTTCCGCCTCCGCCACGTCGATGAAGGTCCGCACCTCGCTGAGGATCCGGTCGAACGGCCGGGTCTTGTAGCCGTTGCCGGCCTTCAGCGTATTGCCGTGCATCGGGTCAATGGACCAGATCACCTTGCGGCCCGAGGCCTTCACTTCGCGCATGAGCTTGGGCAGGCGCTCGCCGACCTTGTCGTGACCGAAGCGGCCGATCAGCGTCAGGCGGCCCGAGACATTGTCCGGGTTCAGGACGTCGATCAGGGGCAGAAGGTCGTCGGCCGTCATGGTCGGGCCGCACTTCACGCCGATGGGGTTCTTGATCCCCTTCATGAACTCGACATGGGCGCCGTCCAGCTGGCGCGTGCGCTCGCCGATCCACAGCATGTGGGCCGAGGTGTCGAACCATTCGCCCGAACCGCTGTCCAGGCGCGTCAGGGCGCTCTCGACGTTCAGCAGCAGGGCCTCGTGGCTGGTGAAGACCTCGACCCGGCTGAGGTCCGGATGGGTCTCGGGCGTGACGCCGACCGCCTCCATGAAGGCCAAAGCCTCGGTGATCTTGTCGGCCAGCTCGCGATACTGGGCGCCGGCGGCGTTGTCGCCCGCGAAGCCCAGGGTCCAGCGGTGGATGTTATAGAGGTCGGCATAGCCGCCGCCGGCGAAGGCGCGCAGCAGGTTCAGGGTCGAGGCCGACTGGTTATAGGCCCGGATCAGACGCTGCGGATCGGGCGCGCGCTCTTCCGGCGTGAACCCCATGCCGTTGATGATGTCGCCGCGATAGCTGGGCAGTTCGACGCCGTCGATCTCTTCAAGCGGAGAAGAGCGCGGCTTGGCGAACTGGCCGGCGATCCGGCCCACCTTCACAACCGGCTTGCGCCCCGCGAAGGTCAGGACCACGGCCATCTGCAGGATCAGGCGGAAGGTGTCGCGGATGTTGTCGGTCGAGAACTCCTTGAAGCTCTCGGCGCAGTCGCCGCCCTGGAGCAGGAAGGCCTCGCCCCGCTCGACCTGCGAGAGTTTAGACGTCAGTCGTCGCGCCTCGCCGGCGAAGACGAGCGGCGGCAGGGCGCGCAGTTCGTCCTCGACCAGGGCCAGGGCTTGCGGGTCCGGATAGTCCGCCGGCATGTGCAGGGCGGTCTTGGTTCTCCAGCTTTCGGGGGTCCAGCGTGTCATCCGGCAAGAATAGGACTTTGCCGCCGCCGGAACAACGAAAAGACGAACAGATATTGCGGCGGTGACCCGATTTTCGGTTTGCGGCGCCGGAAAAGCCGCCGTTTTGGCGCGCCCGGACCGTGAAATTTCCACGACATCGCCATCTGGCTCTGGCGTCCTGACGGGGCCGCCCCATCTCGTCGGAGGGGGACGAACCGTGAGCCGGAGATGCGCCATGACGTCTTACGACCTGACCCTGGACGAGATGCTGTCAGATCCCATCGTGCGTCGGCTGATGGAGCGCGACGGGGTCGCCGAGGCCGAGGTGCGCGGCCTGTCCGACTATGTACGGCGGCGGCGAGGCCCTCAGAACCGCTCTCCGACGCCCGCGCGTATCGGCGAGGAGCCGCGCGTCTTCATCGGCTAGGCCGGCTCGCAAGCTTCTTGCGTAGGAGCAGCCCGAGAGAGGCTGTGTCACAAGTTTTTGGCGGATAAAGCCCGACGGCCTTCATCTTTCTGTTTCATGAAGCGCGCATCGGTGGCATCGCTTGCGCCCCCCTTTGATCTTCCACCCACAAAGACCGATGTCCGAAGAATTCTATCGCATGAAGCGCCTGCCTCCGTATGTGATCGCGGAGACCAACGCCATGCGAGCCGCCGCCCGTCAGGCCGGCGAGGACGTCATCGACCTCGGCATGGGCAACCCGGACCTGCCGCCGCCGCCGCACGTCATCGACAAACTGTGCGAAGTGGCGCGCAAGCCGGACGCCCACGGCTATTCCTCCTCCAAGGGCATACCCGGACTGCGCCGCGCCCAGGCGAACTATTACGGCCGGCGTTTCGGCGTCGATCTCGACCCCGAGACCGAGGTGATCGTCACCATGGGCTCCAAGGAGGGTCTGGCCAGTCTGGCAACCGCCATCACCGAACCGGGTGACGTCGTCCTGGCGCCGAACCCCTCCTATCCGATCCACACCTTCGGCTTCATCATAGCGGGCGCCGCCATCCGCAGCGTGCCGACGACGCCGGACGAGCGCTATTTCGAGGCGCTGGAGCGGGCCATGGCCTATACGGTGCCGCGCCCCAAGGTTCTGGTGATGAACTATCCGTCGAACCCGACGGCGGAGACGGTCGATCTGGCCTTCTATGAGCGGGTCGTCGCCTTCGCCAAGGCCAATGACCTCTGGATCATCAGCGACCTGGCCTATTCCGAACTCTATTACGACGGCAAGCCGACCGTCTCGATCCTGCAGGTGCCGGGCGCCAAGGACGTTGCGATCGAGTTCACCTCCCTGTCAAAGACCTACAGCATGGCCGGCTGGCGCATCGGCTTCGCCGTCGGCAATCGCAAGCTGATCGCCGCCATGGCGCGGGTGAAGTCCTATCTCGACTACGGCGCCTATACGCCGATCCAGGCGGCCGCCGTCGCGGCTCTGAACGGTCCGCAGGACATCGTGGATCAGAACCGCGCCCTGTATCATCGACGCCGTGACGTCCTGATCGACAGTTTCGCGCGGGCGGGGTGGGACATACCCAAGCCCGCCGCCTCCATGTTCGCCTGGGCGCCCGTGCCCCCCGCCCTCGCCCACCTGGGAAGCCTGGAATTCTCCAAGCAACTGTTGACCCACGCCAAGGTCGCGGTGGCGGCAGGCGTCGGCTACGGCGAGAACGGCGAGGGCTTCGTGCGCATCGCCCTGGTCGAGAACGAGCACCGGATCCGTCAGGCCGCGCGCAACATCAAGACCTATTTGAAGTCGATGGGCGTCAATGTGCCGCCGGGACGCGACGTGCCGGACGTCTGAGGAATAGGCTCTCGCTTTAATCTGGAGCCTGATTCACGGTTTCAGCGGAATCGCGAAGCGATTCCACTTCAACCGATCAGGCTCTAAGGCCGGCTTCTGACTTCCCAGTCCAGGGTCCAGCGGTTCGGGCCGGCGCGCTTCAGCTCTGTCACGGCCGCCGGCACCTGGCGGTCCAGCCCGTCCAGAAGCACCACCCCCTGGCTGACGGAGGAGATGGTGGCGTTGGTCTGCCAGAAAGGCCCGCCCAGGCCTCTGAGCGAGAAGCGGATATGGACCGTGTCGTTGATCTGCGGCATCGACGCCCTCGTCGCGTTCGCAAGCTGAGCTGCAAGGCGTCTATGATGGAAAAGATGGTGGATGCGACAGGGATTGAACCTGTGACCCCCTCGGTGTGAACGAGGTGCTCTCCCGCTGAGCTACGCATCCATGCCTTGCGGAGGCGGCGACATAGCCCGGTCGCTCGCGCGGCGCAAGCGTCCGTTTCAGATTCCGGCCGCCTGAACGGCTTCGGGCGTCTCCGCCTCCGGATCGCCGGGCAGCCAGGCCACGTGGCCGTCATAGATATCGACGTTCAGAATGCCTTCCTCCCTGGCCACCAAGACCGGGACCAGCATCTGACCGGTCACGTTCGTCGCCGTCCGCATCATGTCGATGACCCGGTCGATGGCGACGATATAGCCGATGCCTTCCAGCGGCAGGCCGGCGGTGGACAGGGTCAGGGTCAGCATGACGATCGAGGTTCCCGGAACCCCCGCCGTCCCCAGCGAGCCCAAGACCGCAGTCAGGCCGATCAGTATGTATTGGGTCAGGGTCAGGTCGATCTGAAAATACTGGGCGATGAAGATCGAGGCGATGGCGGGATAGATGGCGCCGCACCCGTCCATCTTCACATTGGCGCCCAGAGGCACGGCGAAGGCGGCGTAGGCCTGGGGCACGCCCAGCCGCTCGACCGTCTGGCGCAGGGTGATCGGCAGGGTTCCCAGCGACGACGAGGTGGCGAAGGCGGTCTGCTGGGCCGCGAAGGCGCCGCGGAAGAAGCTGACGACCTTCAGGCCATGGAGCTTCAGCAGCCCCGAATAGACGACCAGTATGTGGAACAGGCAGGCGGCGTAGATGGCGCCGATAAACTTCAGCAGGGGCAGAAGCGCCTCCCAGCCATAGCCGCCGACGACCGAGCCGATCAGGCCGAAGACGCCGATGGGGGTCAGCTGGATCACCCAGCGGGTGATGCGGAATATGACTGACGCCCCCTCGTCCACCAGTCGCCGCACGCCCTGGGCCCGATCGCCCAGCGCGACCAGAGCCATGCCGACCAGGGCGGAGAAGAAGATGATCTGCAACACCTTGCCTTCGGCCAAGGCGGCGAAGGGATTGGTGGGGACGACGCCGATCAGCACCTCCAGCGGCGTCGGAATGACCCTTTCCTTGACCTCGCCCAGCGGCAGGTTCGACAGGCCCACGCCCGGATTGATCAGATGGCCGAAGGCGAAACCGACCAGCACGGCCAGCAGCGACGTGATCGCGAACCAGACGAGGGTGCGCACGCCCAGGCGGACGGCCCCCGCCCCTTCTCCCAGCTTGGCGATCGAGCTGGCGATGGTGAACAGCACCAGGGGCGCCACCACCATACGGATCAGGTTCAGATAGACGTCGCCGATCGGCTGCAGCCAGATCTCGGCCCTTTCACGCAGGATCAGGCCGGCGATCACCCCCAGGGCGAGGCCCGCGAAGGTGCGCTGCCAAAGCGGAATCTGGAAGAAGCGGGAGATCATGAAGGGCGCTTTCGGCTGGGATGGGCCAATCTGTCCATCGGCCCCCCGTTCCGCAACCGTCGTCGTCCCCGAACGTGGCGCAGTTTTCCTGCGTACAGGCTTAAGCGCAGCTCTTTCAGACCTTAAGGGCCCGCCTTACGTAAAACTCGGCCAGAATGCCGTCGATCGCCTCTTCCACGTCTTCGAAGGCGTCGATCAGGACGTCTCCGCCCAGGGTGTCCACCGGCACGGGCGTGTAGCCGAAGGTGGTCAGGATGCAGGGCATGTCGGCGTCGCGGGCCGCCTCGGCGTCGGGCGCGGCGTCGCCGACCATGATCGCGCGGGCCGGGTCACCGCCCGCCATCGCCACAGCCTCTTTCAGATGCGCGCCCGAGGGTTTGCGCGCGCTGACCCGATCGGGGCCGGCGACGGCCAGGAAATGGCGGCGAAGATCAAGCCGGTCCAGCAACAGTTCAGACAGGTCCGACCGCTTGTTGGTGGCGACCGCCAAGACTGCGCCGCGTTCGGCCAGGCGTTCCAAGGTCTCGACGACACCCTCGAACGCCCGCGAGCCGTCGGCGATATGGGCGGTGTAATCGACCAGGAACCGCTCAAAGAGCGCATCGGACCGGGCCCGTTCCACATCGGCGCCGGCCGCCTCGAACCCATGCGCCAACAGGGCGCGCGCGCCCGAGCCGATCAAGGTCCTCGCCGCTTCGGGTCGCGCAGGGGGCAATCCCTCCTCGACCAGCAGACGGTTCAGGGTTCCAACCAGATCCGGAGCGGAATCGACCAGGGTGCCGTCCAGATCGAAGAGGACGGTCCAGCCGTCCAGGTCACGCAGGCTCATCGTCGCCCTGTCCGTCTAGAAGAGAACTGAGGGGTTCATGATCCGCTGCGGATCGATGGCGCGTCGGATGGCGGCCATGGTCTCGATCTCCAGCGGCGACTTGTAGCGTTTGACCTCTTCGGTCTTCAGCCGACCCAGGCCGTGTTCGGCCGAGATTGAGCCGTCGTAACGCCCGACGACGTCGTGAACGACCTGCGAGCCCTCTTTCCAGCGGCCGATAAAGGCCGCCACATCCTCGCCGACGCCGGGCAGGATGTCGTAGTGCAGATTGCCGTCGCCGACGTGGCCGAACACCGAGACACGGGCGCCGGGATGGAAGCGCTCGACGGCCGCTGTGGCCTCGTCGATGAATTCGGCGATGCGGCTGATCGGGACGGAGACATCGTGTTTCCACCCGCCGCCCTCGGGCTTCAGGGCCGCTGAATGCTCTTCACGCAGCCGCCAGAAGGCGGCGCGTTGCGCATCGTTCTGCGCTATGGCGGCGTCGGTGATCAGCCCCTCCTCAAAGGCGACTTCCAGCAGCCGCTCCATCTGGGCCTCGGCGCCCCCCGCCGTCCCGGACGCGATCTCGATCAACACATACCAATTCGGCGTCGCGTCCAGCGGTTCGCGGGTGTCGGGGATGTTCTTGAGCACCAGCTCCATGCCCAGACGTTTCATCAACTCAAAGGCCTCGACCCCGCCGCCGGTCTCCGCCTTGGCGCGGGCGAGCAGTTCGATGGACGCCGCAGCCGTTTCCAGGGCGACCACGGCGACCGCGCGTGACCGCATGATCGGAAACAGCTTCAGGGTGGCCGCAGTGACGACGCCCAGGGTGCCCTCCGCACCAATCAGCAACTGCTTGAGATCATAGCCGGTATTGTCCTTTCGCAGCCGCTTCAGACCGTGAAAGATCTCGCCGTTCGGCAGGACCGCCTCCAGGCCCAGGACCAGGTCCCGCATCATGCCGTAGCGCAGCACCTGGGTGCCGCCGGCGTTGGTGGAGATCACCCCCCCGATCGTCGCCGAGCCTTCGGCCGCCAGGCTGAGCGGAAAGGCCCGTCCGGCCGGCGCCGCCGCCTGCTGGGCCTCCAGCAGGGTCAGACCCGCCTCCACCGTCATGGCGTCGTCCAATGGGGTCACGTCGCGCACGGCCCGCATCTTCTTGAGGGACAACAACACCTCGCCGAACGGGATCTGTCCCCCGACCAGGCCCGTGCCCCCGCCCTGGGGGGTGACGGCCACGCCCGACTGGGCGCAGATGGCGATCACCTTGGCGGTTTCCTCGGTCGAGCGCGGCGTCAGCAGAATAGGCGTATGGCCCGTCCAGCGGTTTCGCCACTCCGTCAGGGACGGGGCGATGACCTCTGGATCCTGGGTCCAGCCGCCAGGGCCGAGGGCGGCCTTCAGCGCGTCGAGGACAGCGGTCGAGGGAATGGCGTGGGGCATTCGCCCCTTTTGTCAGGCGTCGCGATCGGTTGAAAGGCGTTTTCGCGCCATTTCACCTCCTCCCTTATCTGCCGTACAAGACGCCATGGCTCCGCTTCGTCCCGACACCCTGGCCGTCGCCCTGGCGCGCATCTTCGAAGGACCGATGATCGATCGCGCCAGTTGGTTCGCCCTGACCGGGGGCGAGCGGCTGTTTGCGGCGGGCGATCCGTCCGACACCCTCTATCTGGTCCGCTCGGGCCGGCTGGGGGTGTTTCACGTCGAGACGGATCAGCCGCCCCAGCTGGTCGGCGTAATCCGGCCCGGAGAGCCGGTCGGCGAAATGGCCATGGTGGCCGGCACCCCGCACACGGCCGACGTGGTCGCCCTGCGCGACACCGAAATTCTGGCCCTGCCGCGCGAAGCCTTCTTCGACGCCGCTCGATCCGAGCCGGATCTGCTGGTCGAACTGTCGCGTCTGATGATCCATCGCGCCCGCGAGCGGGCCGTGGGCGCCGCCGAGCCCAGCGTCTTCGGCTTCGTCTCGGCCCGCCCGCGTCCGATCCGCGCCTTCGTCGAACGGATCGCGGCGGGCGTCCAGGCCATGGGCTTCACCTGCAAGGTCATCGACCAGTCGGCTCTCAGCTCGGCCGTCGAATGGTTCAGCCGGGTCGAGGACGACCACGACTATGTCCTCTATGTCGCCGAACTGGACCAGAAGGCCTGGGCCGAGCTGTGCGCCCGCCAGGTCGATCGCCTGTTCATCGTCGGCAGCGGGCTTCTGGCCCCGCCGTCGGACCTGCCCCGGCGTATGGGCTTCGGCGACGGCCGGCGTCTGACCGATCTGATCCTGCTGCGCGATCCGCGCATGAACCGGCCGGCCAACACTCGCGTCTGGCTCAATGTGCTCCAGCCGGACCGCTGGTTCCATTGCGTCGAGGGAGTCGAGACCGATTCAGACCGCATGGCCCGCGTCATCACGGGCACGGCGGTCGGCCTGGTCCTATCGGGCGGCGGGGCGCGGGCCTATTGCCACATGGGGGCGATCAAGGCCCTGGAGGAGGCCCGGGTCCCCATCGACTTCGTCGGGGGCGCCTCCATGGGGGCGGTGGTGGCGGCCGGACCGGCCATGGGCTGGTCGTTCGAGCGGCTGGACTTCGAGGTCCGTCGCGCCTTCGTCGAATCCGATCCCCTGTCCGACCTGGCCTTTCCCATCATCGCCATGTCGCGCGCCCGCAAGGTGGCCCGGCTGCTGGAGCGGGCCTATGGCGACACCGACCTGGCCGATCTCTGCCTGCCCTTCTTCTGCGTCTCCTCGAACCTGACCTCGGGCCGGATCGAGGTTCATCGCGCCGGCCTGATGCGCCGGGCCATGCGCGCCTCGATCGCCATTCCCGGCGTCCTGCCGCCCGTGGTCATGGACGGCCAGGTTCTGGTCGACGGGGCGGTGCTGAAGAACTTCCCCACCAGCGTGATGCGCCAGTTGAACTCCGGCCCCATCATCGGCGTGGACATGTCCCAGACCCGCGGCGTCGATCCGGCCGCCCTGGAGAATCCCCCCTCCTGGTGGAAATGGGTGCTGTCGGGCGACTGGAAGGCCGGTCCGCCCATCGTCTCCATCCTGATGCGCTCGGCCACCATCACCACCGACGCCGAGATGGAGCAGTCGCGCGCCGCCGCCGACGTCCTGATCCTGCCGCGCACCGGCGGGACCGACATCCGCGACTGGAAGGCCTATGACGAGCCGGTCGCCTCAGGCTACGAGGCGACCCGGGCGGCCCTGGCGGACCTGAGCGTCCCCGCCACCCATCTGCGGCGACGCTCCCGCGCCTTCGACCTGTGAGATCAGAGCGGGGCGCAGGCCTGTTCCAGCCAGGCCCGCACCGGGCCCTCGACCAGGGGCCCGACCTTGGCCAGGGTCTCGGCGTGATAGGCGTCGACATAGGCCCGCTCGTCCGGGGTCAGCAGATCGACCGCGATCAGCTTGCGGTCGATCGGGGCGAAGGTCAGCTGTTCGAACCCGTGCATCGGCCGCTCGCCGCCTTCGGGAACCACCGCCGGGGTCACCACCTGCAGGGTCTCGATGCGGATGCCCCAATGGCCCTCGCGGTAATAGCCGGGCTCGTTGGACAGGATCATCCCCTCCAGCAGCGGCTGGCTGGTGCCCCATTTGGCGATCCGCTGCGGCCCCTCGTGGACGCCCAGATAGGAGCCGACGCCATGGCCCGTTCCATGGTCGTAATCCAGCCCCGCCGCCCACATCGGCGCCCGCGCTATGGCGTCCAGGGCCATGCCGCTGGTCCCCGCCGGGAAGCGGATGGTCGCCATGGCGATATGGGCCTTCAGCACCAGGGTGAACTTGTGACGCTGGTCCGCCGTCGGCTCGCCCACCGCCATGGTGCGGGTCACGTCGGTCGTCCCGTCCGGATACTGACCGCCGCCGTCCACCAGAAGCAGGGAGCCCTTCTCGATCTTGCGGATCGTGGCGCCGACCGGCTTGTAATGCGGCAGGGCGCCGTTCGGCCCGGCCCCGGCGATGGTGTCGAAACTCAGGTCCTTCAGGGCGCCGGTCGCCTCGCGGAACCGCTCCAAGGTCTCCACCACCTCGCGCTCGTCCGGCAGGGTCTGCTGGGCGACCGTATCGACCCAGTGCAGGAAGTTGGCCAGGGCGGCGCCGTCGCGGATATGGGCCCGGCGGCTGCCCTCGATCTCGACCGCATTCTTGGTCGCGCGAGGCAGGGCGCAGGGGTCCGCCGCCCGCACCACCGTCGCCCCCGCCTGCTCCAGCCGGTCGAAATACCAGGCGGACGACAGAGCCGGATCGATCATCACCTTCTTGCCGGCCAGACTATCCAGCGCCTCGGCCAGCCGTTCGGGCGCCTCCAGCCGCACGTCGTCGCCCAGCCAGCCGGGCAGTTCATTGGTCACCTTGGCCGGGTCGAGGAACAGGCGCGCCTTGCCGTCGGCCTCCAGTACGGCCTGGCCGATGGGCAGTGGCGAGCGGATCACGTCGCCGCCGCGCACATTGAACAGCCAGGCGATCGACATGGGCGCGGTCAGAACCACGGCCTCGGCGCCGGCGTCCGCCACGGCCCGACCGATCCGCGCCCGCTTCGACGCATGGGGCTCGCCGGAATAGACGTCCTCGTGCGGCGTGACCGGGGCGGTCGGCTGGGCCGGACGATCCGCCCCCCAGGCCAGGTCCAGCGGATTGGCCTCGACCGGCTTCAGCTCCGCCCCCGCCTTCTGGGCCGCCGCCTTCAGGGGGACCAGGGCGTCGGGGCTGTGCAGACGCGGATCATAGCCGATCACCTGGCCGGGCTTGGCCGTCTCCAGATAGGCGGCGACCGCGTTCAGGTCGCGCCGTTCGAACAGGGCCGGGTCGGTCTGGGCCTTGACCTGCACCGTATAGCGACCGTCGGTGAACATGCTGGCCCGGTCCTGGAACACCACCGCCGCCCCGGCCGAGCCGGTGAAGCCGGTGGCCCAGGCCAGCCGCTCGTTGGCGTCGGGCAGATATTCGTTCTGATGCTCGTCCTCGTGC
Source organism: Brevundimonas sp. GW456-12-10-14-LB3 (assembly GCF_059424365.1). Classification (NCBI taxonomy): domain Bacteria; kingdom Pseudomonadati; phylum Pseudomonadota; class Alphaproteobacteria; order Caulobacterales; family Caulobacteraceae; genus Brevundimonas; species Brevundimonas sp. GW456-12-10-14-LB3. The sequence goes on along the minus strand of NZ_JBWKZJ010000005.1, from coordinate 87,393 downwards.
GGGATCAGGAAGCCGTCCAGCCCCTGCCTGGCCATCTCGGCGCGCAGCAGCGGCAGGTGTTTGGCCCCGAAGGACGGATCTGTGGTCTCATCAAAGGTCTGGCGCATGCTATCGTCTCTCGGTCCTCAGCCCATCCGCCGCAGCACCAGGGCGCTCCAGGCGTCGTGATGGATGCGCTTCTCCAGCCGGAAGCCGCGCGAGGTATAGGCCGCCGTCACCCGGCGCTCCTGGGTCCGCAACAGGCCCGACAGGATGGCGACCCCACCCAGGCTCAAGGCCATCTTGATGTCCTGCGACAGGGCCACCAAAGGCGGGGCCAGGATGTTGGCGAAGACCAGATCATACGGCCCATGCTTCCTCACCCGCTGGTCGTTCAGGCCCGAGGCGTGGACGAAGCTGGCGTGGGCCTGGTTCAGGGCGGCGTTCTCGTTGGCGATCCGCACCGACGGGGCGTCGATGTCGGTGCCGATGGCGATGCGGCTGCCGGTGCGGGCCGCGGCGATGGCCAGGACGCCCGTGCCGCAGCCGACGTCCAGCACCCGCTCGAACCGTTCGCGCTTCAGCAGGTCGTCGAAGGCCTCCAGACAGCCGACCGTCGTGCCGTGGTGACCGGTGCCGAAGGCGGCCCCGGCGTCGATCTTCAGATTGACGGCGTTCGGCGGAACCCGGCCCTCGTCATGGGCCCCATAGACGAAGAAACGCCCGGCCCGCACCGGCGGCAGGCCCGACAGCGACATGGCCAGCCAGTCGGCGTCGGCCAGCTTCTCGACCGTGACGGTCACGGCATAGTCGGCCAGGGTCGCCTTCAGACCCTCGACCTCGTCTTCCGTGGTCGGGAAGGCGTCGATGCGCCAGAGATTGCGATCCTCGTCCTCCTCCAGGATGGAATAGGTCGCCCCCTGCAGCATGGGATCGGCGTCGATGGCGGCGGCGGCGGCCTCGGCGCTGTCGCGCGAACCGCGTGCGATTATCTGAACTGCGGACTCGGACATTTCTCAAACACCGCTAAGATGGCGAATCGTTGCGATCCGGCGCTTCGTCTTCCCGACGCCGCCGGGCTTTTTATCTAACCGAGGGGTCGGGGAATACATGGCCAAGTCACCGTCTACGTCTAAACCTGCGTCGCCAAAACCGGCGACCGCCGCTTCCAAGCCTAAAGCCGCGCCGAAGTCGAGCGCTGTGAAGGCCGTCGCCGAGAAAACCGCCGCGCCCAAGGCGACCAAGCCCGCCGCTGCGAAGCCTGCGCCCAAGACGGCCGCCCCCAAGGCTGCAGCCGCCAAGCCCGCCGCCAAGGCCCCGGCTGCGAAGCCGGCCGCCAAGGTCGCCGCGCCTAAGGCCGCCGCTGCGAAGACCGTTGCGCCCAAGGCCGCCGCCGCCAAGACCGCTGCTCCGAAGACCGCCGCCCCCAAGGCGGCCGCAAAGCCCAAGGCCGCTCCGGCCGCCAAGCCAGCCGCTGTGAAGGCCGCTGCGCCCAAGGCGTCCAAGCCCGCTGCGGCCAAGCCCGCCGCCGCAAAGCCGGCGACGAAGACCGCCACGAAGACTTCGGCCGCCAAGCCCGCTGCAACGGCCGCTGCGCCCAAGGCCGCTGCTCCCGCATCCGTCGCGGCGCCGACGCGCGCTCCCGCCGCAGCGCCCGTCGCCGCAGCTCCGGCGCCCAAGCCCGTCGAAGCGCCTAAGCCCGCCCCTGCCCCGGCTCCCAAGGCTGAAGAAAAGAGCTTCTTCGCCAAACTGGGCGATCTGATCTTCGGCAAGCGCTGAGTACAAATCGCAGTCGAGACTGAAGCTCGCCGGACGGGTCCGCCCGTCCGGCGATTTCCGGTTCAGCGCAGCCGTTCCGCCAAAAAGTCCACGAAGACCCTTACCCGAGCCGGCATATTGGCGCCGCCCACAAAGACGGCGTGGATCGGCTCGCGATCACCAGGATTGAAGGCTTCCAGCAGCGGGACAAGCCGCCCCGTTTCGATGGCGTCCGCCACGCTGAAATTGCCCACTCGCGTCACCCCAACGCCGACCAGCGCCAGCTGCGTCAGCGTCTCGCCATTGTTGGCCTCGATCGGCCCCTTCACCGTCAGCGCGTAATCCCGGCCGTCGCGCCGGAAAGGCCAGACCGGCTCGGCTCGGCGGAAATTGAAGTTCAGACAATCATGGTCGTGCAGGTCCTCCGGGACCTGGGGCGTGCCCCGTCGCGCCAGATACTCCGGCGAGGCGACGATGGTGCGCCCCGTCTCGCCCAGTCGCCGCGCCGTCAGCGGACTGTCGGCCAACGGTCCGAACCGGATGGCGACATCGGCCTGGCCCGCCGCCACATCCACCACGACATCGGTCAGGTTGATGTCGATCAATATATGCGGATACAGGCGGGCGAACTCGCCCAGCAGCGGCACGACGCGCTGGCGACCGTGGGCCAGGGACGCGCTGACCCTGACCCGTCCGCGCGGCGCCCCTTGGTCGGAGATGACCCGCTCGGCATCGTCCAGATCGGCCAGGATCCGACGCGCCGCCGCCAGATAGGTCTGGCCCTCCGCCGTCAGCGTCAGCACCCGCGTGGTCCGCAGCATCAGCCGCACGCCCAGCCGCGCCTCAATCCGGTCGATGGTCCGGCTGACCGCAGACGGCGTCAGGTCCAGCGTCCGCCCCGCCGCCGAGAAACTGCCGCTCCGCGCCACGGCGGCGAACACTTCCATCTCTCTCGCGCGGTCCACGCCCGTTTTCTGCATCTGTGCGTCTAGATCAAAAATCTTTGGCCTGAAGCCTGCCTAACGCTCGCGCGGATCGCCGTCCATCTGTGCGCCTGGACAAGGACATCGCCGAAGGACAACCATGAAACTCAATCCTCCCCTGCTCGCCCTCGCCGCCGGCGCCTTCGGTATCGGCGTGACCGAGTTCGCCCCGATGGGCCTCCTCCCCGTCATCGCCACCGATCTCGGCGTCTCCATTCCCACGGCCGGCCTGCTGATCAGCGCCTATGCCCTGGGCGTCATGCTGGGCGCGCCGCTGATGACCCTGACCACAGGCCGCATGCCGCGCCGAGCCCTGCTGATCGGTCTCGCCGCCATCTTCACCGTCGGCAATCTGCTGTCGGCGATCTCGACCGACTATTCGATGCTGCTGGTCGCCCGAGTGATCACCTCGCTGAACCACGGCGCCTTCTTCGGCGTCGGCTCGATCGTGGCCGCCGGCCTGGTCCCGCCGAACCGTCAGGCGGGCGCCGTCGCCGCCATGTTCATGGGCCTGACCATCGCCAATGTCGTCGGCGTGCCCCTGGCGACCTGGGCCGGCGACGCCCTGGGCTGGCGCGCCAGCTTCTGGGGCATCGCCGCCATCGGCGTGGGGGTCATGGCCGCCCTGCGCCTGACCCTGCCCCAACTCTCCGCTCCGACCGGCGGAAACATCGCCGCCGAGCTGCGCGTCCTCAGTCGCGGCTCCGTGCTGGCGGCACTGGCCCTGACGGTGATCGGCTCCAGCGCCATGTTCACCGTCTTCACCTATATCGCCCCGATCCTGCGCGAGCAGACCCACGCCTCGCTCGGCTTCGTCACCGCCATGCTGGTGACCTATGGGCTGGGCCTGACGCTCGGCAACTGGCTGGGCGGCAAGTTCGCGGACAAGTCCGTGGACCGGACCTTGATCGTGACCCTGGCCTCCCTGTCCGCCATCCTGGTCGCCTTCGCTGTCGCCATGCCGTTCGCGGTCCCGACCTCCATCCTTGTCTTCCTGTGGGGGATCGCCAGCTTCGCCCTGGTGCCGCCGCTCCAGGTGCGGGTCATGGGCGCCGCCGGCGATGCGCCCAACCTGGCCTCGGCGATGAACATCGGCGCCTTCAATTTGGGCAACGCCATCGGCGCGGCTGTGGGCGGAGCGGTCATCGCAGGAGGCCTCGGTTATCCAGCCGTGTCCTTGGCCGGAGCCGTCGCTTCCGGACTGGGCCTGTTGCTGGTCCTTTTCCTAAGCCGCAAGCGGACAGCGGTGGCGGCCCCCGCCACCTGCTGACGTCCGTCAGTGAAAGTCGCGCGACCCCGGCAAGATTCGGACGTCGCGCGGATGCCGGCCGGTCGGGCTGCGCGGGCCTTGCGGATATTTCACCGCATCCGCCCGCGACAGCTCGACCTCAAGGTCATAGTCCTCGGACAGCCGCCCCAGCTCGGCCGAACGATCGACGACCCGCCGGGCCATGAGGTGCAGCACGCCCTCGACGCTCTTCTCGACCGTGCCCTCCACCTCCATCAGCCGCGCGGCCATGACCTCGCGCCGGAAGGTTTCGAACAGCCGCGCCCACAGCAGGATGTTCACCACCCCGGTCTCGTCCTCCAGGGTCACGAAGATGGCGTTGCCCGTGCCGGGCCTCTGGCGCACCAGCACCACCCCCGCCGTCTTCACCAGCGCCCCGTGCCTCTTGGCGTAGACCGCCTCGGCGCTCAGCACCCGCTCGGCGTCGAACATCGGCCGCAGGATCTGCATCGGGTGCCCCTTCAGCGACAGGCGCGTCGTCTGATAGTCGGTGGCGATATGCTCCTTCAGCGGCATCAGCGGCAGGTTCGCCGCCGCCTCGACGCCCAGCTCCCGCGCCCGCGCCGCCTGGAACAGCGGCAGGGGCTCGTCGTCCGGCAAGCGTCTGACCGCCCACAACCCCTCGCGTCGATCCAGCCCCATCGATCGAAACGCGTCCGCATCCGCCAGCTTCCGCATCGCGGCCGCCTCCAGACCCGTCCGCCGCGCCATTTCCTCGACATCCGCGAAGGGCGCATCCCGCGCCGCGACGATCCGATCCGCCCAGACTTCCTTGAACCCGTCGATCTGCCGCATCCCCAAGCGTAAGGCCGGATAGTGCGGCCCCCGCGCCGTCGGCTCCAGCCTATTGTCCCAGAGGCTGTGGTTCACGTCGATCGCACGCACCTCGACCTTCTGCGGGCTCTCCTGCGCATCCCGCACCAGTTGGGCCGGGGCGTAGAAGCCCATCGGCTGGCTGTTCAGCAACGCACAGGCGAACACCGCCGGGTGATGACATTTGATCCAGGACGAGATGTAGACCAGCCTGGCGAACGACACCGCGTGGCTCTCGGGAAAGCCGTACGAACCAAAGCCCTTGATCTGCTCGAAACATCTTTGCGCGAAAGCGGGGTCGTAGCCGCGGGCGATCATCCGACCGACCATTCGCGCCTTGTACTTCCAGAGCGTCCCGTCGCCTCGAAAGGTGCCCATCGCCTTGCGCAGACCATTGGCCTCGGCCGAGGTGAACTCGGCCGCCACCATGGCGACCTTCATCGCCTGCTCCTGAAACAGGGGCACGCCCAGGGTCTTTTTGAGCACCTTCTTCAGTTCGTCCGGATCATGCGGCGGGCCGGGCCGGGCGTAGTCCGGCGCCTCCAGACCTTGGCGTCGACGCAGATAGGGATGCACCATGTCGCCCTGGATCGGCCCCGGCCGGACGATCGCCACCTGAATGGCCAGATCGTAGAAGGTCGCGGGTTTCAGCCTCGGCAGCATGTTGATCTGCGCCCGGCTCTCCACCTGAAAGACCCCGATGGACCGCCCTTCCTGAAGCATGCGGTAGACGGCCGGATCTTCGTCGGGAACCGTGTCCAGCCGCAGGTCCGCCACTCCCAGCGACCGCATCAGATCGAACGCCTTGGCGATACAGGTCAGCATCCCCAGCGCCAGAATATCGACCTTCATCAGACCCAGGGCGTCGATGTCGTCCTTGTCCCATTCGATGAAGGTCCGGTCCGGCATGGCCGCATTGCCGATGGGCACGACCTCGTCCAGCCGGTCCTGGGTCAGGACGAAGCCGCCGACATGCTGTGACAGGTGACGCGGGAAGCCCAGCAGCCGCCGCGTCATGGCGACGGCGCGCGCGATCTGCGGATTGGCGACTTCCAGTCCGGCCTGGGCGACGTGGCCTTCGGTCATGTCGCTGCCGAAACTGCCCCACTGACTGCCGGCCAGCCGCGCCGTCACATCCTCGGTCAGACCCAGGACCTTGCCGACCTCGCGAATGGCGCTGCGCGGTCGGTAACGGATGACCGTCGCCGCTATGCCCGCCCTGTGCCGCCCATACCGGTCGTAGATGTGCTGAATGATCTCCTCGCGCCGCTCATGTTCGAAATCGACGTCGATATCCGGCGGCTCGTTTCGATCGGCCGACAGGAAGCGTTCGAACAGAAGATCATGCTGGCCGGGATCGACCGAGGTGATCCCCAGCACATAGCAGACGGCCGAATTCGCCGCAGATCCTCGTCCCTGACACAGGATGCCCTTGTCGTTCGCGACCTGGACAATGTCGTGGATGGTCAGGAAATAGGGCGCCAGATCGCGCTCCCGGATGTAGGCGAGCTCCTTGTCGAGATCATCGCGCACCTTCTGAGGCGCACCCTGCGGATATTTCTGGTCCAGGTTTCGATCGACCAGGTGCGCCAGCCAGTCCTGTGACGACCACCCCGGCGGGATCGGCTCCTCGGGATAGTTGTAGCGAAGATCCTCAAGGTCGAACCTCACCCGCGCCAGCATATTCTGCGTCTCCGCCACCGCCTCTGGCGCATCGGCGAACAGGCGGACCATTTCCCGCGGCGGCTTCAGGCGGCGCTCGGCGTTCTCTTCCAGCCGTCGCCCTGCCGTTTCCAGAGTCACGCCTTCGCGGATACAGGTCAGGACATCCTGAAGGTCGCGCTGTCCGGCCTCATGATACAGGACGTCATTGACCGCCAGCAGGGTGGCGCCTGTCCGCTTCGCCATCGCCTTAAGCCGCGCCAGGCGGCGCCGGTCGTCGCCGGAACGGGTCATGGCCGCCCCCAGCCAGACCGCGCCCGGCGCCGCCGCGACCACTCGCGCCAGCACGGCCTCCAAGCCTTCCAGACGAGGCGGCGGCATGACGATCAGCAGCAATCCCTCGGGCGCCGCGCACAGGTCGTGCAGGTCGATCTCGCATTGACCTTTCCTGGCCCGGCTGTTGCCCAGGGTCAGCAGTCGACACAGGCGCGCCCAGCCTCGGCGATCCTCCGGATAGGCCAGAATGTCTGGCGCGCCGTCATTGAAGCGAAGCCGGGCGCCGAGAACCAGTTTGAAGGCCTGGGCGCGCTGCTTGACCCGGTCGCTGAGGGCCGGGTCGTTCATCGGATCCTCGACCCAGCCGACCTCGCCCGGACCGCCGCCCTCGCGCACCTTCTCTGGGGGAGACAACCCCTCCTCCCTTAAGGCCTTCAGCGCGCTCCACGCCCGGACCACCCCTGCCAGACTGTTGCGATCAGCCAGCCCCATGCCGGTATGGCCGAGCAGGATCGAAGCCAGCACCAGCTCCTTCGGATGCGACGCCCCTTCCAGAAAGGAGAAGTTGCTGCGCGTCACCAGCTCAGCATAGGGGGTCATGCGAAGATCCCGTGCAGGAACCAGCGCGGGGCCGGTTCCTCGCCGTAGAAGCCGGAACGGAACAGCCAGAAGCGCCGCCCCTCCTGGTCCTCGACCCGGTAATAGTCGCGCGTCGGCTCCTGGGGGGCCTGCAACCTGCGCCACCATTCGGGCGCGAGGCGTTCGGGCCCTTCGACCCGGACCAGCCGGTGGTCCACCCGCCGCCAGATGAAGCGGTTCGGCGGATGATCGGGCACTTCCGCCGTGGCCAGAACCGGCTGGGGCGGATCGAACATCTGCAACGGCCGCAGCGGCGGGTCGGCCGGGTCCGGTTCGGGCCAGGCGACGATCTCGGCCAGGGCATGTGCCGCCGGGCTCAGGCGGACGGCGCGTTCGGGCCAGTGCGACTCTATCGGCTCGAACCGGCTGACCGCCTCCGGTCCCAGGCGCGCCGTCAGCCGGTCGATCAGTCGCCCCAGATCTTCAGCGGTCGACGGGGCGGCCTCAAATCCCCTCTGGCGCGAGGCCAGGCGATCGGCGACCGTTACGGACAGACGCATCTGGTCGAAGCCGAAACCGGGCTCCAGTGGTCGCGCCAGATTGGCCAGCCGTTCGCGAAACAGGCGCAGCACAGCCGCCGCGTCGCGACTGGGGCGGCCCGTCCGCACGGTGATGTGGCGCACCTCTCCGTCCAGGCGGAAAAAGCCGGCCTGAAAGGCGCGCCCGCCCTGACCGCGCAGGTCCAGCCGGTCCATAGCCTCGACCAGCAGGTCGCCGATCACCGCCTCGACATCGGCTGTCTCCGTGATCGGCTCGACCAGAACCCGGTCGACGGAAATCAGAGGAACGGGGCGTTCGGGGCGGATGCGGACGTCTTCACGTCCCAACACCCGGTTCAGCCGCGTCGCCGCCGCCGTCCCGAACCGGGCGGCGATGGGCGCCGTGGGGCGATCCGCCAGATGCGCCAGGGTCTTCAGGCCCGCGCGCGACAGGGCCTGGATCTCCTTGTCCGACAGTTCCAGCGCCGCGACCGGCAAGCGACGCAGGGCCTGGTTCTGCGCCGCGCCCTGATAGATTCCGCCCCGCCCGAAGCGGGCCAGGGCCCGCGCCGCCTCAGGCGTGCCGGCCAGGGCCAGGCGCGTCGCCAGACCCACGCCCTCAGCCCGCGCCGCGACCGCCCGGACCAGTCCTTCTTCACCCCCGAACAGGTGGGCGCAACCGGTCACATCCAGCGCCAGGCCGTCCGGCCCGTCGGTCGCCGCCATCGGGGTGAAACGTCCGAAATCCAGCAGCACCCGTCTCAACAGGGCCGTGTCCGCCTCGGGCCGATGTGGCGCCACGCGGATATCCGGCGCCCGCGCCCGCGCGTCCGCCAGAGTCATGCCCGGCGACAGACCCAGGGCCAGGGCCGCGCCGTTGGCCGCCGCCAGGCGCAGCGCCCCCTTCACCTTCTCCACGAGCACGGTCGCAGCCTCAGCCGTGGCGTCTGAGCCCCTCTCCTCGCGCCGCAGTCGATCCGTCGGCAACAGAGGAAACCAAACCGCCAGATAGCGGCGGTCGTTGCTGTCCATGCCCGACATTCTGCCCGCCATTCTGGAAGACTCCGCGCTCACGATCCCACTCCATGATCCAGCTTCTCGGCTGCGCGCCCAGCCGATGTCGCAACAGTTCGACCGCATAGGTCGGATGGCCAGGGGCCTCCGCTTCCAGCGCCCGCGACAAAGCCCCCCTGATCCGCCACCGCGTTTCGGCTGCACTGGGCTGGGGCTGGGCCGCCAACCGGGTCAGGAGTGCAGTCGCCCGTCCCTGCCCTGCCGCCATCGACAGGCGACGCGTGGCGGTCAGGCTCAGCACCTTGCTCTCGCCCCAGGCTGTCAGCAGCACCGCTCCCACGGCTCCACCGGCCAGGGCTTCCTCTCCCGCCGCCAGCAGCTCCTTCGTCTCCTTGACCCGCACCAGCACCAGCCGGCCGGGATCCAGCCCCAGTTCGCGCAGGCCCGCCCCATAGATCCGCCCCGTCTCCAGTTCGGCCATGGCCTGGACCCCCCAGACCACAGGTCGATCGCCCGCCGTCCGGCGGACCAGTCCCAGAGCGAACCCCAGGGCCGCTGTCGCATCAGGCGTAGTCGCGGCGTAAACCTCGTGCAGCCCATGGGTCGCCAGCCCGCCTAGATGCCGGTCAGCCGCCTCCAGTCCGAGATCGAAGCGTGCGTCGTCCACTGGATGACCGGCTGCCTCCAGGGTTTTCAGATGTTGGCGCAGGGCTTCGATCTTGCGGTCGGACCGCACAATAGTTCTCCTTTTGTTCTCTTATATGCCTCTTTCAGGCCACGAGGAGTCAAGCGACCTCCAACTTGACCATGGGAATTTATTCCGCCTCAGCAGGCCGAAATAGCGAGAATACTTGACTTTGTCGGAGGGGCTTCTATATCGCCCCCAGCCTCGGGACAGGTCTGCGATCCGCGCCGCCCGCTCGCCCAAAGAGGGGCGGTTCCGTCGCTGCTATGCACGCAGACGCTTTTCGTCCCAAGGATTCATGACAGAATTTTCCCAACTGGGCCTTTCGCCCACGACCCTGCAAGCGGTCGCCGACACCGGCTATACGACCGCCACCCCCATTCAGGAACAGGCGATCCCCGTCGCCCTCGCCGGCCGCGACGTCCTGGGCATCGCCCAGACCGGGACGGGCAAGACCGCCGCCTTCACCCTGCCCCTGGTCGAGCGCCTGGCCTCGGGCCGCGCCCGTGCCCGGATGCCGCGCGCCATCGTGCTGGCCCCGACCCGCGAACTGGCCGACCAGGTCGCCGAGAGCTTCGCCAAATACGCCAAGGGCACCAAGCTGAGCTGGGTGCTGCTGATCGGCGGCGTCTCCATGGGCGACCAGGTGGCGGCGCTGAACAAGGGCGTCGACGTCCTGATCGCCACTCCGGGCCGCCTGCTCGACCTGTTCGAACGCGGCAAGATGCTGCTGACGGGCGTCGAGATCATGGTCGTCGATGAAGCCGACCGGATGCTCGACATGGGCTTCATCCCCGACATCGAACGGATCTTCAAACTGACGCCGCCGCGTCGCCAGACCCTGTTCTTCTCGGCCACCATGCCGCCGGAGATCACCCGCCTGACGACCGCCTTCCTCAAGGATCCGACCCGGATCGAGGTCTCGCGTCCCGCCCAGACCGCCGACACCATCACCCAATATCTGGTTCGCATCCCCACCAGCGACCCCAAGGCCAAGCGCACCGCTCTGCGGGCCCTGATCGAGCGGTCGGACGTCAAGAACGGCATCGTCTTCTGCAACCGCAAGTCGGAAGTCGATATCGTCGCCAAGTCGCTGAAGACTCATGGCTTCGACGCCGCCCCCATCCATGGCGACCTGGATCAGTCGCACCGGATGAAGACCCTGGCCGACTTCCGTTCGGGGGCGCTGAAGATTCTGGTGGCGTCCGACGTCGCCGCGCGCGGTCTGGACATTCCCGACGTCAGCCACGTCTTCAACTACGACGTCTCGCACCACGCCGACGACTATGTGCACCGCATCGGCCGCACGGGCCGGGCCGGCCGTCTGGGACAGGCCTTCATGATCGTGACCCCGGCCGACGACAAGTCGCTGGATAAGGTGCTCAAGCTGATCAAGAAGGAGCCGGAGGAGTTGGTCCTGGACGGCGTCGATTTCGACACGACCAAGAAGCCCGCCCAGCGCGATGACAAGGGCGGACGCGAAAGAACCGGCCGCGGTGGGACGCGATCAACGGACAAGACGGAACAGGCCGTCGTGGCGTCTGCGGAAATCCCGACCGAAGCGCAGACCGCCGAGGCTCCGGCCCGCTCTCGCAGCCGCCGCAAGACCAAGCCGGAGGCCGCGCCTCCGCCAGCGGTCGAGGCGACCCTCTCCGAGCCGGTTTCTGTCGATTCGGATCGTCCCGCCCGTGCGGAACGCGAGCCTCAACTGCGCCAGTCCGATCGCCGCGGCGAACGCCGGCCGGAGGAGCGCGAGCGGACCGGGGTCAAGGGTTTCGGCGACGACATACCCGCCTTCCTACGCCGACCGGTGATCATTCACGGCTGATCCCCGCTGATTTACGCCCTCTCCCCGTCTGCTGTTTACCCGGTGTTACGGATAGACATCTAATGTCCTGCGAAACTCTAGAAGGGGGTTGGAGCGTAGAATGACGGCCGAGCTGGAGACGACGGTCAGAGGGCCTCAGGCTTACGCCTTCGCGCACCATGTCATCGACGAGATGGAAAAGGCCGGCGTCTGGCCGACCCGACTGAACTTCGAGCTCTGGCTTCATTACCTTGACGACCGCGAGAGCCCGCTCGCCTGCGAGATCGACCGGCTCCTGGCCGCGTCGGCAATCATATCGGACGAGGTGTCCGAGCGGCTCGCCGCAGAATTCCTGCCGCGCGGCCGCTTGTCGGAGCAGATTCGCGACGCCGGCGCCGTGCTGGACCGGGAACTGGCCAGCGTCGCCAACGCCATCGCCAAGGCCCATAAGACCCAGGCGGACTATGGCGACACCCTGGCGGATGCGTCCAACACTATTGAAGCCGCCGGCGCCGCCTCGCCGCTGAAAGCGCTGGTCGGCGGCCTGTCGACGGCGACCAAACGCGCGCGGCGCGAAACCGCCGTCCTGGAAAAGCGGCTGGAGACCTCCAACAAGGAAATCGCGCGACTACGCGAGCATCTGGAAGAGGTCCGGCGCGAAGCGATGACCGACGCCCTGACCAGCCTGGCCAACCGCAAGGCCTTCGACGAGCGGTTGGAACAGTCCTGTGCGTCTGGCGATGCGCCGCTGATCCTGGCGATCATCGACATCGACCACTTCAAACGGTTCAACGACACTTGGGGCCATCAGACGGGCGACCAGGTTTTGCGCTATGTCTCGACCGTCCTGTCTCGCTTCAGCGGCGGAAACCGTTTCGTCGCCCGCTTCGGCGGTGAAGAGTTCGCCATCCTTTTCCCCGGCGAGGGTGCGGGGACGGTTCTGGCGGCGCTGGAGACCATCCGTGAAGAGGTCGCGTCCCGAGCCTTGCGGCGCCGCTCGACCAACGACGATCTGGGCAAGGTGACGCTTTCGGCCGGCTTTGCCGACTATCGGCCGGGAGAAAGCCCCGCCGCCCTTCTGGAGCGCGCGGACGCGGCGCTTTACGCCTCCAAGCGCGGGGGTCGCAATCGCGTCACGCGGGCGCCCGCCCTCGAAAACGCGGCTTGAGGGCATGACATCGCGGCCAGCTGCGCAATAATCGATCCATGCGCAGCTTTTCATTCAACGTCGCCTACTGGATTCTCTCGATCGCCTATGGCTTGGCCGCCGCCTTCGCGGCGCTTGCCCCCGGGCGGGGCCCGACTGGCTGGGTCATCCGCCGCTACGTCCGACGCATGGTGCAGGCCATGGCCCTCTTCGCCGGCATCCGCCTGGACGTGCGGGGCAAGGAACGGCTGCCAGAAGGCGCCTTCATCATCGCCTCCAAGCACCAGAGCTGGGGCGACGGCTTCGCGACCTATGATCAGTTCGACGATCTGGCTTTCGTCACCGGCGACCACCTGGAAAAATTTCCCCTGCTCGGCGGCGTTCTGAAAAAGCTTGGGGCGATCGTGGTCAACAGTTGCGGCGGCCACGAAGCGCGCCAGGCGCTCGCAACCCGCGCCGCCCAGGCCAGGGCTGAAAACCGCAAGATCCTGATCTATCCTGAAGGTCACCTCGCCCCGGTCGGACAGAAATACCGCTATCGCTCAGGTGTCTGGCATATGTATCGCGACTTCGACATGCCGGTCGTGCCGCTGGCCACCAACCTCGGCCTCTTCTGGCCCGAAGAGAAGTACGAGAAGCATCCAGGCACGGCCACGCTCGAGTTTCTGGACCCCATTCCAGTCGGCCTGGACAAGGACGAGTTCCTGGCGCGCCTGGAAGCCGTGATCGAAGCGCGCACGGCCGAGCTGGTGGCAGAGGCCACAGGCGCCCCCCTGTCGCCGGCGGTGCTGGTCGATACGCCCGCCTAGAGGTCCAGCAACAGGCGCAGACGGTTCTTGGCAAGTTGTCGTCGTTTTCGAACCAGTTCGCGACTGATGTTCAGATGGGCGGCGATCCGATCATCCCCCCAATCGTCCAGGTGAAGCCGCAAGGGTTCGACCAGTGCGGCCGGCAGGGCGTTCATGGCCTTGCCCCAGGCGGCGTCTCGCTCTTGTTGCGACAGGGCCTCTTCCGGCGACGGCGCCGCCCTGACCCAGGCCGCCGCAGTCGGCGGCGGCAGATCGGCGTCCCCTGTCTGTATAGGGATTCGGTTGGCGTTCTGGCGATGCAGGTCCATGCAGGTGTTGTGCAGTATACGCACCAGCCAAGCTCGGGGATTCTCCACCGGTTGCCGCTGAAAAGCCTGGGCGGCCCGCACCATGGCGGCGCTCAGCGCATCCTCGGCGTCGGCGCGATTTCCGCCGGACAGACGAAGACTTCTCTGCCGCAGGGCTGTCTGATGCGCCATCCAGATGGCCCAGAACCGATCCATGGAGGCCGGCCGCTCCAGGGATCGAGCGATGACCTCCGTCGGCGTCAGCGGCGAAGCGGCGCGCCGCCCTCCGGCCGCCCTGGCCAGAACATCGACCGGCGAAGGCTGGGCCGGCTGTAATCCCCGACGCAAGCCTCGTTCGGTTCGGGCCGGCGACTTGGCGATCTGTTCGATCTCCAGGGTTTCCTTTTCTGGAAACAGGCGGACAACATTCATCTTCCCGACCCCTCTGTCCCATCGGGTTGACGTCGGGCGCCGACGCGCCGATCCGACCTTGGCGGAGAAGCGCCGCCCGCCGTCTATGCGACGTCGCCGCCCCATCACCCCCGTGAATACAACTTAAACGGGTTTCCCGGAGTTTTGTGAAGCGTGCGATCCAAATTCGAGGGAAATCAGATCAGCTGTGCGTCGCCTCGGCCGATAGAGCCGCGCCCTCTTCTGCCTCGGCCGCGCGCGCCAGCATCGCGCAGATGGCGAGATCCAGCTGTCGCGTCACCTCCTGCGCAATGATCGCCCGTAAGGTATCGACGATCTCGCGACTCACCTGGGCGGACGGCCCAAGCGCGGCGCGACGCATCTCCTCCGGCATGGCCGCCAAGCGCTGGTCCGCAACGGCCTTCCTCAACTGTTCGCGTTGATCGGCGAAACTGTCGACGACCTGGTGCTTCTGCGCCGACACAGCGTCATACAGATGCTGGCCCGCCCCTTCCGTCACGAGGTCTTGTCCTTACCGGCGGCGGGCAGGCCCAGGGCGCGCTCGACCTGTCCCTTCAGCTGGTTGATCATCTCCTCGCTGAACTTGGCCACCTGACCGGCCGCCGGATCTTGCAGCTTCAGAAGATCCGGCAGCTGAGCGCTGGCCAGGTTGAACATTTCGATCACCATCTGTTGCGCCGCCAGAACAATGGGATCGCGCGCCGGCGCCGGGGCGGCGCCCGGCTCGACGCCGGCGTCATCGTTCGTCATGGGGCGCCTCAGTCCTTGTCGGCGGACGCCGGGACGAAGGTGGTCTTGGCGACCAGTTCGCCGTCCTCAATATCGGTCAGCAGGCCCTTGGCCTTGACCATCAGCTTGGCGGCCCATGAGGCGTAGGGGTCGTCGAGAAGCGGCTCCTGCATCTGATAGAGGATGGCCACGACCGTTTCCGACGCGCGGCGCAGGTCCAGGTAGCGTTCCTGGCTGGCGGCGAAGGACGGTCGCAACAAGCCGTCGCCGGCCTCCTCGCTCCAGTCTTCCATTGCGCGCTGCGTCTCCCATTCCAGGGCTTCCGCTTCCTGAATCACGGCCTGGGCGTCGCTCTTTGCGGACAGGGTCAGTCGGCTCACGATAGTCTCCTTTGTATGGCTTCAGTTCTTGGGGAAGCTCTCGACGGCCTTGGTGACGGACTCCGCCGCCAGACCGGCTGCGATGGGGGCGGCGAACGCGCTGACCAGGGCCATGGCATAGGCGACCAGCGCCGGTTCGTTCAGGCCGCCGGAGGCCAGCATCATCGCCATCGCCTTGCCTTGGACGGTGGTGCTGATCGACATCACATTGCGCTGGTAATCGGCCGCGTCCTGAACCGCCAAGGCTGCGGCCTGGGTGGCCTTGTCATAGGCTATGGCCCCGCCGGCCGAGACGCGGCTGGCGCTGGACGGCGTGCCCGCCTCCAGGGGCGCAAAGCCCATGGCCCAGTTGGTCGAGGTCTGGACGGCGTCCTTGATCTGGCTGTTGACGGCGGGTTCGCTCACGGCGCGGCTGCTTTCGTTTCAGGAGGGCCCGGCGCTATTTGTGCGCGGCGTTCATGATCATGGTGACGGCGCTTGAGGTGACGGCGTTGCCGATCTGCTGCAGCCCGCCCTGCGCCTGCTGAGCGTTCTGCATGGCCAGGGAAATGGAGTGAGCCATGCTCTGATAGACCAGGGCCATGGACTGGGCGGGCGCCTCGCCCAGCACCTTGACGTTGGTCTGGGTGACGGCGTCGGTGACCTGAGAATTGACGGGCGTATCGGCGGCCATGGTTCAGATCCTGACAAATCTAGAGTTTCAGCATTTTCAGAGCGACGAGCAGCATCACGGCGGTCTCCAAAGTGTTCGAAGCCGGCGGGCGCGCCGCAACGCGAGCGGTGGCCGCCGCCGAGACGAGGCCGCCCATCTCATAGACCTGCATCACCCCCTGGTTGGTCGCCGCCTGGGCGCAGATGGAGGCCTGGCGCTGGGCTTGAACCGCATTTTGGAAGACGATGGCCGTCGAATGGGCAGCGCTCTGGTAGATCGAGCCCATGGCCACCGTCGAAGCGGAGCCCAGAACCATCATGTTCTGTTGCGTCACCGCATCGGTGATTCGGCTGTTGACGGCGAGTGAATAGGCCATGCCTCAGGCCACCGGGATTTCGAGAATCTTGGCGATCAGGGCGCCGACCGCCGCATTGTTGATCTGCTGCATGCCGCCCTGGGCCTGGCTGGCGTTCTCCACCGACAAGCTGGTGGCGTGGGCCACCGCCTGAACGGCGATCGCGACAGCCTCCGCCGGACCTTCGCCCAGAACCTTGACGTTGGTTTGGGTCACGGCATCGGTGATCTGCGCATTGACGGTGTCGGTCATAAGCCTTCCCCCTCTTTCAGATGCTCAGGTGACGACGGGCGCGCCGTACATGGGCGACGGCGCCTGAGCATGGGTCTGCGAAACGGCGCGGACGCCCATGTCCGCCCCGCGGGCGGCGCGCATCGGCTGCATCTCGGCCAGGCTGGTCGCCAGCTGCCGCAGTTGCAGGGTCGACAGTTCGGCCGCGTGTTGGCTGGACGCCGCCAGGCGCGCGGCGAAGGCGTCGGCCGAGGCCATGATGGTGATCAGGCTGGCGTTGCAGACCCCCGCCCCGCCGCACAGCACCAGAAGGTCATCCCGGCAGGCGGCCGAACCCCGCAGGTCCGGCGATCGCGTCTCCTCCTGCGTCATTCGAACGGCTCCTCTCGACGCGGATTGATGTCTGGCCAGGGCACGAAGGACGGCTTGTCCATCAGGGCGTTGACGCAGTTCATCGTCGCCACCATGCCCAGGATGTTGGTCGTCTGCTGATGGGCCACGGCGTTGTGGTACATCAGCCCGCTGGCCTGATTGGCGGCGACCAAACTCTGCATCGCCGCAAAGCTGGGACCCGAGCCGATGACCGTCAGCAAGGTGCTGGCCACCGAATCGGCGATCGGCGCGGTGGCCGGATTGCGGCTGAGCTCCAGGGCGAGCTTGAGGATGTCCTCATAGTCGCCGAGGTTGGGCGAGCCCTTGTCGGCGCCGCCGCTCTTGTTGCTGGCCTCGGACACGTCGTCCTCCCAAGGGTGGCGCGGCGGGCGCCGGGGCCCGACCGCAACGATGGCGGATTACGACAGTCGACGCTCGCCGGCCGCGTCGCCCGTCAGCCGATCTCAGACCTGGGTGGCGCGCAGGGCCGTGAGCAGCGACAGCAGGTTGTCGGGGGTGTCCGACTGGCTGATCTTGCTGGCCGCCACGGCGCCGGCCATGGTGTCCACGCTGTAGATCTGGATCACGCCCTGGTTGGTCGCGGCCTGTCCGGCGATCGCCAGCTGCTGCTGCGAGGAGGCGGCGTTCTCGTAGAGAATGCCGGTCGAGTGGGCGAGCGACTGGTAGATCGCGCCCATGGCCATGGCCGGGGCGTCGCCCAGAACCTTGACGTTGGCCTGGGTGACGGCGTCGGTGATCATGCCGTTGACGGGAGTGGGAAGCGCCATGTCTCAAATCCTTCTTTCAGTGCGAGGGTGAAGCGTCAGGAGACGCCGGCGCCGGGGCCGACGGCGCGCAGGGCGGTCAGCAGGGACAGCATATTGTCGGGGGTGTCGGACTGGGCGATCTTCGAGGTCGCCACGGCCCCGGCCATGGTGTCCACGCTGTAGATCTGGATGACGCCCTGGTTGGTGGCGGCCTGCGCCGCGATCGCCAGCTGCTGCTGCGACGAAGCGGCGTTTTCGTACAGAATGCCCGTGGAATGGGCCAGCGACTGGTAGATCGCGCCCATGGCCATGGCCGGGGCGTCGCCCAGGACCTTCACATTGGCCTGGGTTACAGCGTCGGTGATCTGACCGTTCACCGGAGTTGGAATAGCCATCAGTTCTCTCCTTACCCGTTGGATCGAGGCCCGTTTTGAGGAAGGTCGCCTTGCCCCGCTGAAGCGCGACCTCACGGCCTTGACGATTGAGCGCTCAAGTCGTGAACCACCTTCAGTTGATTTTCTCGCCCTGAGGCTGGCCGATTGAAAATACCCGCCCAAGTTTCACAGGACGCCGTCGGCCACGTCGGGTGTGCGGGACGCCACCGCTCGCGTCGCAGTCTTCCGGGGCGCGGCTCTGACGCGGGAGTGGTGGGCCAGACCGTGCAATCGGGACCGGGAGCATCCCATCATGTCGAGAGCGCTCAACCTGTTGTTGCTCGGTCGTATGGTCGAAGGCCGTTCGGTCCGTCCCTCAGCCACCGCGCCCTTCTCCGGCGTCGCCAGACCGGCGAGCGCCAATGCGGAAGCGACACCTATGCCGATCTCCACCGCCAACTTCATGGATCTGGTCACCCAATGGGCCAGCGCCAACGTCAATCGAATCCGCCTGGTCTGGCCGCTCGCCGGCGGTTGGGAGGCCTGGGCCCAGGCCGAAATCGCCGGCCACATCAACGCCAATGTCCAGGACGCCTGGATCGAGCGCGAAGCCTATGTCTATCCCGACCGGGCGCGCGCCGACTTCCTGGTCAACAACCCTTTCGAAAACCCGTCCTCGGACGAGATTGTGGTCGAGATGAAGTGCGAGTCGCTCCGCAACTGGGCCGGCTTCATCGACGGCCTGCGGTACGACACCTGGAAGCTGAACGGTCCGATGCGGCTGGGGCTGGGGGGCGCCAGGAAGATCTCGCTCGGCCTGTTTTTCTCTCCGGAATCGGAAGAGCAGCTCGCCATGCTGACCGGATATGAGATCCGCTACACGCCCCATCGCGAGATCGGCATCGCCTTCCTCGTCGCCTGAACCGCGTCAAGCCTGGGATCTGGAGCGACGCTCCAGATCCTACAGCCGGCCCGCCTCGCCCAGCTTGTCCAGCATCCACACCCGCGCCGGCGGCAGGGGCCGGTTCTGCGGGTGGAAGACGAACTGCTCCAGGAAATGCCCGGTCAGATCGAAGCCCGCCTTGACGTCGCCCTCGTCCACGCCGGCCTGGGCGCCCAGCATGAAGGGCGGCAGGGCCAGCATCTTGTCGGCATAGGGGGCGCCGGCCGCGCGGCTGACGGCGCGGCCTGTGCGGGGGCTGACATAGATCAGGTCGTCCGTGACGCCGGTCGCCGCACATTTCGACAGATCCAGCCCGAAGCCCAGGTCCTCCAGCAGCCCCGCCTCGAACCGGACGAAGACCGCCGGCCAGACCTCGGGCCAGGCGAAGGCCGCCATCAGGGCCTCAAAGGCCAGGAAGACGCCCGGATGCGGCTCGCGCTCCGGCAGGGCGCCCTGGGCCACGCCCGCCGCCGCCGCCAGGCCGGTCAGGGCCAGGGCGTCGTCGAACAGGGCGCTCGGCCCCTCTCCCACCGGCTCTAGCCGCGCTGCGCCCAGATGATCCGAGGTTCGGGCCCGATAGTCGGCCACAACCCGCGCTCCCGCTTGCAGAAACGGCCGCATCTTCCGCGACGCCCCGCCCGCCACATAGGCCGCGCGCCGCCCATGGGTCTCGGTCAGCAGATCCACCACGGCGCCGGTGTCGCCATGGCTGCGCGCCGACAGGACGAAGGCCTCTTCGTGGAAATCCATCAGTCGGCGGCGTCGGACTTGATGAGCGCGACCACCGCCCGCGCACGGTCGTTCGGCACGGTGAAGCTGAGCACATATTGCTCGATCTTCCACTCGCCTTCAGGACTGGTCCGCCGCAGCAGGCCGGATCCCCGCAGGGCGCCGTAGCTGTCGTTGTCCAGCTTCTCGTCGAACCAGGCCACGTCGCCCGACACGATCAGAGTGCGGTCATAGGGCCGATAGGTCCAGCCCTGGCCGCGGGCGAACACCGGCTCGGCGTAGGCTTTGAACGCGGCAATATCCCAATGTTCCGAAGCGTCGGTCCCCACGAACCGGGCGGTGTCGCTGAACTGGGCGAAGTAGGTCGCCCCGTCCGCCTGCGCCGCAGCCTGGTGCATCCGGTCCAGGGGCGCGGCCGCTGCGTCCGCATCCCCTTTCGTGGTCACGCCGATACTGTCGCTCCCCGCCGCCGGCGCCGGCGGCGGGGGCGGCGCGGCTTGAAGGGCGAGGACGGCGAACAGGGCGATGATCATGCCGCCCGTTCTAGTCCTGTTCTCAGCTTTCGGGAACGGGGTAGGTGTCGGGCCTCAGAACCCGGGCCAGGGCCAGCAGATTGCGCGCGGCGTTTCGGCCCACCCGATCGGAATAGTCATGGCCCTGATCCGTCTCGACATAGTCGGGACCGGCGCCCGGCCCCAGGTGCCAGTAGGTCCAGCTCTGCGCCGGCATGGTGAAGCCCATGTCGATCAGGGCCTGGGACACGGTGGCGACGATATGGTGCGCGCCGTCCTCATTGCCGGTGATGACGATGCCGCCCACCTTGCCGAAGGCGACGGGCCGGCCGCTGTCGTCCGTTTCCCCGAACAGGGCATCCATCCGCTCCAGGGCCCTCATACAGACGCTCGACATCTGGCCGACCCAGGTCGGGGTGGCGAAGACGACGATGTCGGCCGCCATAATCTTGGCGTGAACCGAGGGCCAGTCGTCGCCTTCGCCCTCGTCCGTCCTCACGCCCGGCTTGAGGTTCAGATCCACCAGCCGGACCAGCTCGACCTCGGCGCCGCCCTTTTCCAGCTCCGCGATCACCACCCGGGCGAGGGCCTCGGTGCTGGACGTCTGGGGCGAAGGTTTCAGGGTGCAGTTCAGAACGAGCGCTCTCATGGGGATCCTTTCCGTCGTTTTCTGGCAAACCGGCGGGGCCTTGAGGCGTTCCATCGAGGCGTGGCGGGTTTGACGAAGATCAGGGACGCCTGGGCCGATCTAGACCAAGGTCGAATGGATCGCCTTCAAGGCGCCGCCTAACCGAGACGCTGAAGGCCCTCCCCGGCCGTAACCCTGAAGAGTTCATGTCGCGCATCCGTTGTTCGTCCCTGCGTTCCAAGCTTATGTCGGCCGAAGACGCCGCCGCCCTGATCCCTCCAGGCTCCACGGTGGGCATGAGCGGCTTCACCGGCTCCGGCTATCCCAAGCTTGTCCCCCCGGCCCTGGCCCGGCGGATCGAGGCGGCGCATGACGCGGGCTCCCCCTTCCGGCTGAACCTGTGGACCGGCGCCTCTACCGGACCCGAGCTGGACGGCGCCCTGGCCAAGGCCGACGGCATCGAACGGCGCCTGCCCTACAACTCCGACCCCATCGCCCGCGAGAAGATCAACTCCGGCCAGATGGACTATCTGGACATGCACCTCAGCCACCTGGCCCCCATGGTCTGGCAAGGCGTGCTGGGCAGCCTCGACACGGCCGTGATCGAGGTTTCGGCCATCAAGGAGGACGGCTCCCTGGTCCCCTCCTCGTCGATCGGCAACAACAAGACCTGGCTGGACCGGGCCGAGCGCGTGATCCTCGAGGTCAACGCCTGGCAGAACCCCGCCCTGGAGGGGATGCACGACATCTATTACGGCACCGCCCTGCCGCCCAATCGGGTGCCCATCCCCCTGACCCGCCCCGACCAGCTGATCGGCCAGCCGACCCTGCGCTGCGACCCGGACAAGATCGTCGCCATCGTCGAGACCGAGGCGCCGGACCGCAATCTGCCCTTCGCCGCCCCGGACGCCAACGCCCGCGCCATCGCCGGCCATCTGATCGAATTCCTCAAACATGAGGTGAGGGTGGGCCGCCTGCCCGCCGGCCTGTTGCCGCTCCAGTCGGGCGTCGGCAATGTCGCCAACGCCGTCCTGGCGGGCCTGATGGACAGTCCGTTCGAGCGGATGGCCGCCTATACGGAGGTCATCCAGGACGGCATGCTGGACCTGCTGGACGCCGGAAAGCTGACCGTCGCCTCCGCCACCGCCTTCTCCCTCAGCCCTGAGGCGGCGGCCGATCTCAACAGCCGGATGGAGCAGTTCCGCGGCAAGATCATCCTGCGCCCCCAGGAAATCTCCAACCACCCCGAACTGATCCGCCGCCTGGGCTGTATCGCCATGAACGGCCTGATCGAGGCCGACATCTACGGCAACGTCAACTCGACCCAGGTCATGGGCTCGCGCATCCAGAACGGCATCGGCGGTTCGGGCGACTTCTCGCGCAACGCCTTCATCTCGTGTTTTGTGACGCCGTCGACGGCCAAGGGCGGCGCCATCTCGGCCATCGTCCCCATGGCCAGCCACGTCGACCACATCACCCAGGACGTCCAGGTCATCGTCACCGAACAGGGCCTGGCGGACCTGCGCGGCCTGTCGCCGAAACAGCGCGCCCGGCTGATCATCGCCCAGTGCGCCCACCCCAGGTACCGCGACGGACTGACCGACTATTTCGATCGCGCGCTGAAGGGCTCCTACGGTCTCCAGTCGCCGCATCTGCTGAACGAGGCCCTGTCCTGGCATCAGCGCTATATCGACACCGGGTCCATGCTTGCGGCCTGAGGAAGCGGGTCGGATCACTTCCGTTCGCTCCTGAATACGGCGGCGCAAGCCTTGGCGCCCCGCGCCGGTCCGTTTAACGGGAGCGGACGCTTTAAGGACAGCCTCAGATGAGGCTAGCGGTGCAGGGTCGTGGGGAAGTCACGGCCCAGGGCTTCGGCCATCGCCTGCTGGCTGATCAGGAAGACCTGATCCCGAAGGTGATAGTTGTTCGACAGCACGATCACCGTCACATCGGCGTCGGGTTGGTACAGCATCAGGTTGCGGAATCCGCCCCAGCTGCCGGTGTGGTAGATCTGGCGATCCTGGAAGCTTGGCCGAACCTGATCGCCCAGCCGGTTCGCGAAGATGCCGTAGCCCCAGTCGCGGCGTGGATGGCCCCGCTCCATCGGCGTATCGGCAGGGGCGTGGTCGGCGAGCATCTGCTGATAGCTGGACGGCTTCAGCAGACCGCCGCGGTGCAACGCCCTCTGCCAGACCAGCAGATCGTCCAGCGTCGAATAGACCGCGCCCGCCCCCGCGACGATGGAGGTGTTGGCGTTCGGCTGGGCCGCCAGTCCGCCGGGGAAGTTGGCGTACCCCATAATCAGCCCGTGGTCGCCGCCGTCCAGGTCCAGCCCGCTGTCCTTCATGCCCAGGGGGCCGAAGAAGGTGTCGTGCATATAGGCTTCATACGGCCGTCCGCTGGCCTTCTCGACAATCGCCGCCGCCAGGTTGAAGCCTGCATTGTCGTACCGGACCTTGGTCCCTGGCGGGAATTGCAGGCCGAACCGCTTCGAATCCTCGGTCAGCTCGTCCAGGGTCGCCGGCGTCGTGCGCCTCATGCCCCAGCCCGGTCGCGCCATCAGGTCCGGTATGCCCGAGGTGTGCGACAGCAGATGGCTGATCCGCACCGGCTCCCACGCCTGGGGACAGGGCTGGATCCATTTGCAGACGGGATCCGAGACGCTCAGCCGCCCCTCGTCCTGCAGATGCAGAATAGCCGCCGCCGTGAACTGTTTGGAGATCGAGGCCAGCCGGAACCGGGAGTCCAGCTTCAGCGCCTGGTCCTGCCCATAGTTCGCCTTGCCGTAGACCTGACGGAACAGAACCCGGTCGCCCCTGGCCACCAGAACCCCGCCCATGAACCGACCGGCGGCGGCCTCGCGATCCAGCCGCGCGGCCAGCCGAGGCAGGTCCTCGACCACGACCAGCGGCGGGCGCGGCGGCGTCTCGGGCGAAGCGGCGGCGCGCGCTGCGTCGCTGACGGGCCTTACCGCTGTGGAGAATCCGGCCCAGACGGCGCCGCCGAGGATCAGCGCCCCCAGGACGCCCAGGACGAGCCGGGGATGCCCCCCCGGGGTACGCGGCACTTCAAACACGGGCGCTCAGACGTCGAAATCCAGACCGAACTGGGCGTAGAGCGCCCGCGAATCCTGCCACTTCGGATCGACCTTCACCGTCAGGAACAGGTGGACCTGGCGGCCCAGAATCTCGTTCAGCTCCTCACGCGCCTTCTGGCCGATCCATTTCAGGGTCTGGCCGCCCTTGCCCAAAACGATGGGGCGCTGGCTCTCGCGCTCGACATAGATGGTCTGTTCGATGCGGGCCGAGCCGTCGGCCCGCTCCTCGAAACTGGTCGTCTCCACCGCCGCCGAATAGGGCAGTTCCTCATGGACCCGCAGATAGACCTTCTCGCGCGTGATCTCGGCCGCCAGAACCCGCACCGGCACGTCCGCCGCCTGGTCCTCGGGATAGAGCCACGGCCCCTTGGGCATTGACCGCGCCAGCCTTTGCTTCAGGTCCTCGACCCCGTCGCCGTTGGCGGCGGAGATCATATAGACTTCCTCATAGACGCCGCTCTCGAAGAGCTTCTGCGACAGGCCCAGCAGGGTGTCGCGCCGCATGCCGTCGATCTTGTTCAGGGCCAGGATGACCTTGGTTCCGGTCGCCTTGAGATTGGCGATGATGGTCTCGGTGTCCTCGGCCGAGCGCCGATCCGCCGCCGTGCCTTCGCGACCTTCGGCGTTGATGTGGGACTGGGCGTCGATCAGATGCACCACCACGTCCGCATCCTCGGCGCCGCCCCAGGCCGAGGCGACCATGGCCCGATCCAGACGTCGGCGCGGGGTGAAGATGCCGGGGGTGTCCACCAGCACGATCTGGGCGTCGCCTTCCATGGCGATGCCGCGCACCGGGAACCGCGTGGTCTGCACCTTCTGGGTGACGATGGAGACCTTGGACCCGGTCAGCCGGTTGACCAGCGTGGACTTGCCCGCGTTCGGGGCGCCGATGATGGCGGCGAAGCCCGCCCGCTGGTTTTCAATATCGGTCAAATGACGCCTTCACGTTTCAAAAGGGCCGTTGCGGCCGCCTTCTCCGCCTCCTGACGCGAACGCCCCTGCGCGGTCAAGGGCTCCACGCCTTCAACGGACACCTCGACGGTGAAAGTCGGTGCATGATCCGAACCCGTCCGATCTGCGATGCGATAGGTCGGCAGGGGCCGACCCAGCCCCTGGGCCCATTCCTGCAAGGCCGACTTGGGATTGGTCACGGTTCGCGACGGGGGCGCTGCAAATTCCGACGCCCAAGCCTTGTCGAACACCGTCCGGGCCGCCTCGAGACCGCCGTCCAGATAGACGGCCGCCAGAATGGCCTCGACCGCATCGGCGATGACCCCGGCCTTGCGGCGGCCGCCCGTCTTGGTCTCGCCCGGCGAGAGCCGCATCGCCGGGCCGACGCCCAGGGCTTCGCCCACACGGGCGCAGGCGGTCTTGTCGACCAGGGCGTGCAGGCTGGACGACAGCTGCCCTTCGTCCGCGGTCGGATAATCCCGCGACAGCTTGTCCGCCACCAGCAGGCCCAGAACCCGGTCGCCCAGGAACTCCAGCCGCTCGTTGTGCTTGGGCCCATGGACGCCGACCGGCGCGCCCTCGCCCACGCTGGCGTGGGTCAGGGCGCGATCCAGCAGGGCCTTGTCCCGGAAATGATGGCCGAGCTGCGCCTCAAGCGCCGCGACCGCCTCGGCCCGCGTATTCGCCATCAGTGCAGAACGTCGAAGAACCGATCGAGCCGCACATTGCCCCAGGTCCAGGGCTTGAACAGCGAGGCGCCCGGCTTCCACGAGAACAGGATGATCTGCGCCTTGCCGACCAGGTTCTCGGCCGGGACCATGCCCACGCCGCTGGACTGTTCGACGCGGCTGTCGATCGAGTTGTCGCGGTTGTCGCCCATCATGAAATAGTGACCGGCCGGCACCTCATAGACGGGGGTGTCGTCCAGATCGTTGCCCGGGCCGAAGTCCTGGGTCATGAAGCTCTTGCCGTTGGGCAGGGTCTCGCGAACCTCGGTGACGGGGCGCGGGCCGAAGATGTCGTTGATCTCCTGCTGGCTGACCACGACGTCCTGAACAGGTTTATCGTTGATATACAGCTTGTTGGCGATCATCTGGATCCGATCGCCCGGCAAGCCGATCACGCGCTTGATGAAGTCGGTCTTGTCGTCGCGCGGCAGTTTGAACACGACGATGTCGCCCCGCTTGGGCGCCGACCCCAAGATCCTGCCGTCGAACAGCGGCGGGCTGAACGGGATCGAATGTCTCGAATAGCCGTAGGACCATTTCGACACGACGATATAGTCGCCCTCATACAGGTTCGGCTCCATCGAGGCCGATGGAATGGTGAAGGGCTGGAACAGGAAGATCCGCAGCACCATGGCGATCAGCAGGGCGAAGACGACCGTCTTGACGATTTCCATCGTCTCGTCCCCGGCCCCGCCGCCCTGTTTGGCCTTGGAAGACTTGTCCGCCTTTTGCGCCGCAGGCGCCGGCGCGTCCTCGAAGGGGGCGTCGCCGTCGTCGCTCCAAACCGGCCGCTTTGCGGCGACCGGCGTCGTCGAGGTCATCGGCTCGACAGGCGCCTCCGCAGGCTTCTCCGCCTTGTCGCCCTCAGTCCAGACATAGACGTCGCCCGCCGAGGCGGCACCCGCAGCATCGCTCGTGTTCACGTCGTCGCCCTGCGGCTTTTGATCTTCGCTCATGCGATCAAGCATCCCCTTGCCGCGTCCGCGCGGTCGTCCAGTGACGGGTATATCGCGATTACGACAGCGGCAAGGCTTCGATCACCACGAAGGCGAGCGCATAGGGGTGTTCGTCGCTCAGGGTCAGGTGGATCTTCGCCTCATGTCCGGCCGGCGTCAGCCGCGCCAGGTGATCGGCCGCGTGGCCGGTCAGGGCCAGGGTCGGCTGCCCCGACCTCAGGTTCACCACCCCCATGTCGCGCCAATAGACGTCCGCCCTCATGCCGGTGCCCAGGGCCTTGGCGCAGGCCTCCTTGGCCGCGAACCGCTTGGCGTAGCTCCAGGCCGGGTCCGGCTTCCTATCCGACCGCGCCCGTTCGATGTCGGTGAAACACCGCTGTTTGAACCGCTCGCCGAACCGGTCGAGCGAGGCCTGGATACGCCGGATGTCCGACAGGTCCGCGCCGACGCCGATGATCACTTCACCGAATCCATCGCCGCCCGCATGCGCCGGATCGCTGTATCCAGGCCCACAAATATGGATTCGCCGATCAGGAAATGGCCGATGTTCAGCTCCCGAATCTCGGGAATGGCCAACATCCTTGGGGCGGTCTCATAGTCGAGCCCGTGACCGGCATGGACCTCCAGCCCCAGGATGTCGGCCTGGGCGGCGGCGGCGGCCAGCCGCTCGAACTCGACCTCCCGCTCGCCGGGATCGGTCAGGTGGCAATAGCGGCCGGTGTGAAACTCCACCACCTGGGCGCCGACCGCCGCGGCGGCCTCGACCTGAGCCTCGGACGGTTCGATGAACAGCGAGACCCGTATCCCAGCTTCCGTCAGGGCCTGAGCGACAGGCTTGATCCGCGCCTCCTGTCCCGCCACCGCCAAACCGCCTTCCGTCGTCACCTCCTCGCGCCGCTCGGGTACAAGGCAGGCGGCGTGGGGGCGGTGGCGCAGGGCGATGCTCAGCATCTCGTCGGTTACGGCCATCTCAAAGTTGAGCGGCTTGCCTGCGCGAGCGCAGAGCGCGCTCAGCACGCCGATGTCGGCATCCGTAATGTGGCGCCGGTCCTCGCGCAGGTGGGCGGTGATGCCGTCCGCCCCCGCCGTCAAGGCCGTCTCCGCCGCGCGAACCGGATCCGGATGGGCGCCGCCGCGGGCGTTCCGAACCGTCGCGACATGATCAATATTGACGCCCAGCCTCACCCGTTCGCGCATCTTCAGCTCCTCGCCGACCCCGACGTCGCTTCGCCGGACATTATTTCGAAAGTCTGCGGCTGCCGGGGTCTTCGACCGGCACGGCCGCCAGTTCCGGCGGCAGGGCGTCGGCTGGATAGGCCGGCACCTCCAGCGACGCCAGGGCGATGAGGGGCACGCCCACATCGGCCTTTCCGCCTGACCGATCGACGATACAGGCTGCAGCGACCACCTCGCCTCCCGCCGCCTGGATGGCGGCGATGCATTCGCGCGACGACAATCCGGTGGTGACAATATCCTCCACCATCACAACCTTCTGGCCCGGCTCGACCGAAAACCCGCGCCTCAGTTTGAACTGGCCGCCTTCGCGCTCGACATACATCGACGGGACGCCCAGGTGACGCGCCGTCTCATAGCCGGGAATGATCCCGCCCACGGCCGGCGAAATGGCCACATCCACCGGCCCGACCGTCGCGACGATCTTTTCAGCCAAAGCCTTGCACAGCCGCTCGCAGCGGTCCGTCTGCATGAAGACCAGGTTCTTCTGCAGAAAGACCGGGCTGTGCAGACCGGAGGACAGGACGAAATGGCCTTCGCGCAGGGCGCCGGCGTCGCGAAACTCGTTGAGGACGTCTTGGGTGTTCATGCGGGGCGTCTTAGCGCCTCGCCCTGTCCGGCGAAAGACTCAGCCGCGCCCGCGATCGACGTTGTCGACCGAGGGATTGGCCCGCAGAGCCGCCATGATGGTGGTGGCGTGTTTGGCGTCCTCCACCTCCACATCAATCGTCACGTCAAAGAAGTCCTGCTGACGATAGGCCATCGACAGATTGATGATGTTGCCGCCCGCCTCGCCGATCAGGGTGGTTACCTGCCCCAGCACGCCCGGCGCATTGCGGATGGTGGCGTTCAACCGGACCGCGGCGACGGCGTCCGTCTCGGCTTGAGGCGTCCATTGCAGATCGTGCCAGACCGAATCGTCATCGGCGAAGGCCGCCAGGGCCTGACAGTCGATAGTATGGACGGTGAGCCCGGTTTCCGGCTCGAGAATGCCCACGATGCGATCGCCGGGCACAGGCGTGCAGCAACGGCCGAAATGGACGCTGACGCCGGGCGTCAGTCCGCCCCCGCGAACGAACAGCCGCGCCGTATCGCCCTCGATCCTCTGTTTTTCCGGCCCGGCCTTCAACCGCCCCTTCAAGGACGGGAACAGGGTCTCGGCCACGGTCGTGGGCGAGAACCGACCGCGGCCCAGATTTTCGAACACATCGTCGTCCGAGGCGACCGCCAGGGTTTCCAGAACCGGCTTCAGCGAGACGTCAGCCAGAGACTTCTCCACCCGGGCCAGCGTCTGCTCCAGCGCCACACGGCCCAGCTTGATGAACTCTTCACGCTCGGAGGTTCGGATATGACGACGAATGGCGGAACGGGCCCGCCCGGTCACCGTCAGACTACGCCAGTCCGCCGGCACCTCCCGCTTGGCCCCGCGAATGATCTCGACCACGTCGCCGTTCTGCAAGGGCGTCCGCATCGGCTTGAGCTCGCCGTTGACCTTTACCCCAACGGCCGTGTCGCCGACCTCTGTATGAACCGCATAGGCGAAGTCCAGCGGCATGCCGCCCCGCGGCAGGGTCACCAGCCGGCCCTTGGGCGTAAAAACGAAGACCTGATCCAGGTACATTTCGAGCTTGGCGTGCTCGACCCAGTCCTCTCCGCCCTCGCCATGTTCGATCACCTGAACCAGGTGGCGCAGGTTCTGCAAGGGATCGCGGCCGCCTCCCGTCGCCATGGCTTCATGATCGAAACCGTAGGAATGGTTCTTGTAGCGCCAGTGGGCCGCCACCCCGTCCTCAGCGACGCGGTCCATAGCCTCGGTGCGGAGCTGCATTTCGATTCGCAAGCCGCGCGGCCCCACGACCGTGGTGTGCAGCGAGCGGTAGTTGTTCGACTTGGGCGTGGAGATGAAGTCCTTGAACCGTTCCGGCACCATCGGCCAGGCCCGGTGGATCACGCCAAGCGCGCGGTAACAGTCGTCCTCCGCCTCCAGAATGACGCGGAATCCATAGATGTCGGAGAGGGACGAAAACCCGACGGACTTGCGTTGCAGCTTGCGCCAGATGGAATAAGGCGTCTTCTGCCGACCGAAAACCCGCGCCGGCACCCCGGCTTCCGACAGCACCCGCTCCACCTCGTCCGACACGCCCTCGATGGCGTGACCATGCTCCAGCTTCAACGCCTCAAGCCGACGTTCGATGGCCGTCTTGGCCGTCGGATTCAGATGGGTGAAGGCCAGTTCTTCCAACTCGGAAGCAATGGAGTGAATGCCGATCGACCGCCCCAGGGGTGCATAGACCTCAAGCGTCTCGCGGCTGATGCGCTCACGCTTCTCCGGCTTGACGTACTGAAGGGTCCGCATGTTGTGCAGGCGGTCCGCCAGCTTGACCAACAGGACCCGCACGTCCCGGCTGATCGCAAGAATGAATTTGCGGAGGTTTTCGGCCTGGCGCGTATGCTCGGCCTGAAGCTCAAGCCGGCTCAGCTTGGTCACGCCCTCAACCAGGACGGCCACCTCTTCCCCGAACATCTGGGCGATGTCTTCGCGTGTGGCCGAGGTGTCCTCGACGACGTCATGCAGCAGGGCCGTGACGATCGTCGCCGTGTCCAGCCGATAGTCGGTCAATATGCCCGCGACCTGGATCGGATGGGCGAAATAGGGATCGCCTGAAGCCCGCAGCTGCGAGCCGTGCATCTTCATCGCATAAACATAGGCGCGATTGAGAAGCGCCTCGTCAGCGGTCGGATCATAAGCCTTGACGGCCTCGATCAGTTCGAACTGACGCAGGATCGGCGCGCGCTTGAGCGGCGCCATGTCTTTCGCCGGCTCGATTTTGTCTGCAGCTTGGGGCGCCGGCGGAACCGTCTCGGTCCGCGCCGGCAGGATAGTGACGCCTGGGGCTCCCTCGGGCGTCAGTAGCGCTCCTCCTGACCGCCGTCCCGGTCGCTTTGCAGGGCGCGGATCAGCTCGGCCTCGGCCATGTTCATGTGCTGCGGCTCGGCCAGCAGGGCGACGGTTTCCGCCTCGTCCTCGGCCTCCGTGCGCTCATCGACGCGTTGCAGCGTCGTGATGATGGTCTCGCGCAGTTCATCGGGCGCCACCGTGTCATCGGCGATCTCGCGCAGGGCGACCACGGGGTTCTTGTCATTGTCGCGGTCGATCGTCAGGGCGGCGCCGTTGGCGATGCTGCGGGCGCGGTGACCCGCCATCAGCACCAGACCAAAGCGGTTCGGAACCTTCTCGATGCAGTCTTCGACGGTGACGCGGGCCATGAAATTCCTCGAACGCGGGGGAGAACCGCGTCAAATACAGATATGGTCGCTGTTTTGCAACGCCAGAGCGGCTAAACTACGGCGTCAGATGGGATGAGCGTCCTTGCCGACCCCTGCGGCCCCGGCAAGGGCTGCGGCGTCGCCGCCGGCGGGATGCACCCAGTCCGGCGCAATCTCCGCAATCGGCCCCATGACGAATCTGCGCTCGGCCGCCCTGGGATGCGGCAGGATCAGGCCGTTCAGGTCGCCGATCAGTCGCCCGTAGGCGATCAGGTCCAGGTCCAGGGTGCGCGGCGCGTTGCGCGCCGACCGACGCCGCCCGAAGGCGTCTTCGATCCGGCCCAGGGCCGCCATCAGATCATGGGGATCATGGGCGGTGCTCACGATCACGACGCCGTTCAGGAACGGCGGATCCTGCGGATCGGGCCATGCCAGCGACGACCACCAGGACGACCGGGCGATGATGTCGATCCCTTCCGTGCGAAACCGCGCCAGAGCCGCCTCCAGGGCCTCGCGGCAAGACGACCAGGCCCCCTTGTCATTACAGCCCAGCGCCACGATGACTGCGGCGTTCAGGTCGAGTGCGGCGTCGATTCTCGTATCGACCGGCGCCCCTCGCCTTTCGTCCCTCATTTCATCTCTTTCGACGGCCTCGACCATGTTTCATCCCACCGACCGCCTGGCGATCTTCATCGACGGGTCCAACCTGTATTCCGCCGCCCGCGCCTTGCAACACGATATGGACTTCCGGCGGATGCTGGACTGGTTTCGCGAAAAATCCATCCTGATCCGCGCCTACTATTACACGGCGGTGGTGGAGGGCGAAGAGTTCTCACCGGTAAAACCCCTGGTGGACTGGCTGGACTACAACGGCTTTTCCGTCGTCACCAAGCCGGTGAAGCGGTTCACGGACACGGCCGGCCATAGCCGGATCAAGGGCAATATGGACATGGAGATCGCGGTGGACATGCTGGAGCTGGCGCCGGCGCTGGATCATGTGGTGCTGTTTTCCGGCGACGGCGACTTCCGACGGCTGGTCCAGGCCGTCCAGGCCAAGGGCGTGCGGGTGACGGTCATCTCCACCCAGAAGACTCAGCCGCCCCACATCGCCGACGAACTGCGCCGTCAGGCGGACGCCTTCCTGGACCTGAACGATCTGATGGCCGACTTCGGCCGACCCAAGTCGGCGACGGCGCAATGAGCCTAACGCCCGAGCCGCCCCGCGACTGTCCGCTCTGCCCGCGCCTGGTGGCCTATCGCCAGGAGAACGCCCGCCAAAATCCGGATTGGTGGAACGGCCCCGCCCCCTCCTTCGGCGACCCTCAGGCGCGGCTTCTGGTCGCCGGCCTGGCGCCGGGCCGCACCGGGGCCAACCGCACCGGCCGTCCTTTCACGGGCGACCACGCCGGATGGCTGCTGTACGACACGTTGAAGAAGACCGGCTTCGCGACCGGCGCCTATGAGCCGAACGGCGACGACGATCTGACCTTGGTCGACTGCATGATCACCAACGCCGTCCGCTGCGCCCCGCCCGGCAACAAGCCCCTTCCGGTCGAAGAGACGACCTGTCGTCCTTTCCTGATCGACCGACTGGCGCTTCTGCCCAATCTCAAGGTCATCATCACCCTGGGCGACGTATCCCGCCGCAACATCCTCAAGGCGTTCGGCCGCCCCGCCTCGGCCATGCCGGCGGGGCATGGGGCCGAGGGCGAGGCCGGGGGCTATGTGATCCTGAACTCCTATCACTGCTCCCGATTAAACACGAACACGGGTCGCCTGACCCCGGACATGTTCGAAGCGGTGTTCAATCGCGCCCGGTCGATCATAGAAGCGTGAACGTGCTGTCGCGGAGGTGTCGCACCAATCCGGCAGGATCCAATTGAGGCGGAACTGAGGCCCCGCCGCTGCGTTCTCGCACGGAGGGAGGCTGAACCATGAAACGCACGACCGATCGACTCTTCACCCCAGCCGAGCGCAGGCTGGCCTTGATCGCAGCCGTGGTCGTGGTCGCCTTCACGGTGCTGACGCTGTTGACCGGGGGTCTGGTCGCCCCCTCCGCCGGCGGCCAGATGAGCCGAGGAGTCTCCGACCTGCCCGGCGTGACGGACGCCCGCCCTCTCAGCTAGGAGAGGGCGACGGGGCTCAGCCCTTGTCCCGCATCAGCCGCGCCTTGTCGCGTTGCCAGTCCCGTTCGGCCGAGGCCTCGCGCTTGTCGTGCAGCTTCTTGCCCTTGGCCAGGGCGATCTCCAGCTTCGCCTTGCCCGCCTCGTTCAGATAGAGCCTCAGCGGGATGATGGTCTGACCGTCGCGTTGCACCGCCCCCATCAGCTTGTCGATCTGCTTGCGATGCAGCAACAATTTGCGCGGCCGGCGGGGCTCGTGATTGAAGCGGTTGGCCTGTTTGTAGGGCGGAATGTCGGCGTTGATCAGGACGATCTCTCGCCCCTCAACCGCCGCATAGCTTTCGGCGATATTGGCCCGACCGTCGCGCAGAGCCTTGATCTCGGTGCCCAGCAGCTGAATCCCCGCCTCTATATTGTCCTCCAGGAAATAGTCGAAGCGCGCGCGGCGGTTCTCGGCGATGACCTTGGACTTGGGCTGCGGCTTGGGCGCCATCAGATCACGCCCGCCTCGACCATGGCCTTGTCGATGGCCGGCTTGACCGCGTCGGAGGTCGGCGACAGCGGCAAGCGCGCCTCTTCACGGCACAGGCCCAGCCGGGCCAGGGCGTATTTGGTCGGGGCGGGAGAATTATCGAGGAACAGCGCCTTACACAGACCGATCAGACGGTCCTGCCAATCCCGCGCTGCGGCATAGTCGCCAGCCGCCGCCGCATTGTGCAAAGCGACCATGGCTTCGGGCGCCACATTCGACGCCACCGAAATAAGTCCCACCCCGCCATGGGCGTGATAGCCCAAATAGCTGGAGTCATCGCCGGAGATCAGGTCGAACGGCTCTTGGATCTCGGCCCGCATCCAACTGACCCGGCTCATGTCGCCGGTGGCGTCCTTGATGCCGACGATGTTCGGATGAGCCGCCAATCGCGCCACCGTCTCATTCGCCAGGTCCGCGCCGGTTCGCGCGGGCACGTTGTAAAGCAGGATGGGCAGTTGGACGGCGTCCGCTATGGCCTCGAAATGCGCCGCCATCCCGGCTTGGGACGGGCGGATGTAATAGGGCGTCACGACCAGGGCGCCGTCCGCCCCCACCGTCTTGGCGTGACGGGTCAGGTCGATGGCTTCCTTGGTGTAGGGCGAACCGGTTCCGGCGATGACGCGAACGCGGCCGGCGACCAGCCGCACGCACAGTTCGATCACATGCTTGTGCTCGTCCAGATCCATACTGGCGCCCTCGCCTGTCGTGCCGACGGGCACCAGACCGCTGACGCCTGCGGCGATCTGACGCTCGATCAGCGTGGCGAATGCGGCTTCGTCCACGTTTCCGTCATGAAGTGGTGTGATCAGGGCGGTGATCACGCCCTTGAACAAGGGGGCGGTCATGGGACTAGCTAGCCTAATTGGGGAGGGGCGATGGACGGACGTCCAGGACCTCTGTCTTGAGAGCGCGAGACGTTAGGTCGCCAGCGGCTTCGCCGCAACCGGGATGAATGAGAACAGGAAAGATCATGATTGCGACGAGTCTGGCGGCGGTGCTCGCCTTGATTGCGCCGAGCCCTCAAGACGCGGCGCCGGCGCAGGCCGTCCCCTATGGTTCCGTCACTCAAACCGGCGTCGCCTATGGCCAAACCCGCGTCCTGAATGATCAGGACACGGCGCTGTTTCGTCAAGGACTGGCCGCCGCGCGGGCGCGCGACGTGCTGGGCGCCCAGTCGGCCCTCTCACAGATCGGCGATCCCGCAGCGCGCAAACTGGTCCAATGGGCCCTGATCGACACCTCGGGCGAACAGCTGTCCTACGCCGACCTCGCCCGCGCCCAGACGGAGCTGGCCGGCTGGCCGAGGGCCGAATCACGCCGCGAAGCGACAGAGAAGGTGCTGGCCCGATCCGGCGTCGGCCCGGACGCCGCCCTGGCCCTGTTCGCTCAGGAACCGCCCCGCACGGTCGAGGGCGCCATCGCCTATGCGACCGCCCTGGAACAGAGGGGGCGACGCGATGAGGCCCGCGCCCTGATCCGCGAATGGTGGCGCACGCGATCCTTCGACGAGGCGCCGCAATCGCGCATTCTGGCCGCCTGGGGCGGATGGTTGACCCCGGCCGATCATGAGACCCGCCTCAATCTGCTGCTGATGGGCCCTCACGGCCCGGCCACCCGCGCGATGATGGGCCTCGTCTCGCCGGAACGGGCGGCCGTCGCCAACGCCGTCATGAGCCTGCGCACCGCCTATAGCCCCGACGCCGTCGTCGCTTCCCTGACGCCGACCCAGGCCGTCGATCCCGTCGTGGTCCTGGAACGGGTCCGCATTCTGCGATCCCAAAACCGTCAATCCGAAGCCTTCCCGCTTCTGGCCTATCTGCCGCCGGCGCCGGGTCACACGGCGGGCGACAACACCCTGTGGACCGAGCGCCGCAACTATTATCTGGACGCCCTGCAGCAGGGAAACTGGCGCGCGGCCTATGACGCCATGAACGGCCATGGCTTCACCTCCGGAGACCGGATGGTGGACGCCGAGTTCTTCGCCGGATGGGTCGCCCTGACCAAGCTGAACCAGCCCGAAGTCGCCGCCCGTCATTTCGAGGCCCTGCGCACGGCCTCCTCCACTCCGATCACCCAGGGCCGCGCCTATTACTGGCTGGGTCGGGCCGCCGAGGCGCGGGGCGAACGTGACGCCGCCCAGGCCTATTACCGCAACGGGGCCCAGCACTGGCAGACCTTCTATGGCCAGCTCGCCGCCGAAAAGGCCGGGATGACCACCCTGACCCTGCCCGGCGATCCGGCGCCCACCCCTGCGGACATCGCCCGATTTGAAGCCGACGAGCGGGTTCGCGCCACTCGGATTCTCGGCGAGACCGGGGAGACCAGCCTGCTGCGGGTCTTCGCCTATCAACTCGACAACGACCTCCCCACGATCGAGGATCTGGCCCTGCTGATGGATCTGAGCCGCAGCTACGGCGACGGTTTCGCAGCCATGATGGTCGGCCGTGCGGCCAGCCAGAGGGGCTTTGTCCTGCCGGAGCGGATGTATCCGGTCCGCATACCACCCCAGGTCGCCGGCGCGGCGCCGCTGGAGTTCACCCAGGCGATCACGCGTCAGGAATCCAGTTTCGACCCTCGGGCCCGCTCCGGCGCCGATGCGCGCGGAATGATGCAGTTCCTGCCCTCCACCGGCTCCGGCGTGGCCCGTCGCCTGGGCATGAGCTTCTCGGCCGAACAGCTGTGGGACCCGGACTACAACATGACCCTGGGCAGCTATCACCTGGGCGAGCTGATGGCGGCCAACAACGGCTCCATGCTGCTGGCCACGGTCGGCTACAACGCCGGCCCAGCGCGGCCGAGCCAGTGGATCGCCCGCTGCGGCGACCCGCGCGGCGACGCCAACGCCGCCATCGACTTCATCGAATGCGCCCCCTTCACCGAGACGCGCAACTATATGATGCGGGTGATGGAGAATATGGCGGTCTACAAGGCCCGGCTGAACGGCGGCTCGGCGCCCCTGACGCCTTCGGCCGACATTGCGCGCGGCGCGGCTGCGGGTCCCCGTCCCTACGTCGCCTACTGAGCCCGGCGGGCCGCCAGCAGCGGCCCGTCCGGTGTTTCGACCCAGCGCCCGTCCAAGCCGAAGACGCTT
Organism: Brevundimonas sp. GW456-12-10-14-LB3; assembly: GCF_059424365.1. Lineage (NCBI taxonomy): Bacteria > Pseudomonadati > Pseudomonadota > Alphaproteobacteria > Caulobacterales > Caulobacteraceae > Brevundimonas > Brevundimonas sp. GW456-12-10-14-LB3. Next base: position 50,685 of record NZ_JBWKZJ010000005.1, on the reverse strand, counting down.
CTGAGCACACCCGGCTCCAGCGCCTCCATCGGCGGGGCGGCGGCGGCGACCTGTCCCTGATGCATGACCACCACCTGGTCGGCGAAGGCCGCCGCCAAGGTCAGGTCGTGCAGGCTGACCAGCACGGCGGCGCCGCCGTCCGCGCGGACGCGCAGCCGCTCCAGCACCAGCCGCTGCGCGTCCGGATCGAGCCCCGCGATCGGTTCATCCGCCAGCAGCATGGGGGCGTCGGTCGTCAAAGCGCGCGCCAGCAGCACCCGCGCCCGCTCGCCGCCGGACATTTCGGCTACGCCGCGATCGACCAGATGGGCGCCGCCCACTTCAGCCAGAGCCCGCTTGGCCCGCGCCAAGGCTTCGGGACCGGCCAGGAAGGGCGCGCCCAGGGCCGCCACCTCCACCGCCGGCAGATTCCAGGCGATCCGCCGCTCCTGGGGCAGATAGGCGACGCGCCGGGCCCGTTCTCGAGGAGACAGGGTCGTGACGTCGTCGCCGTCCAGGCGGGCGACGCCGCCGTCCAGCGCCAGCAGTCCGACGAACGCCTTGATCAGGCTGGACTTGCCCGCCCCGTTGGGACCGACCAGGGCGACCAACCGGCCGCGCTCGACCTGTACGTGCGCACCGTCCAGCACCTTGCGCCCGCCCAGGGTCGCCTGGGCGTCCCACATCGTCAGCGGCGCGATCACAGCCGCCACTCCCGCGCCGCCCGCCAGGCGATCAGGGCGAACAGGGGCGCCCCGATCAAGGCCGTGAACACCCCCAGTTTCAGCTCCTGATCCGTCGGCGTCAGCCGCGCCGCTAAGTCCGCGACCACCAGGATCAGTCCGCCCGCCAGGGCCGAGGGCGCCAGGATTCGCCCCGCGTCCCCGCGCACCGCCGCCCGCACCAGATGGGGCGCCGCCAGACCGACGAAGCCGATCACGCCCGCGACCGCCACCGCCGCCCCCGTCGCCAGCGCCGCCGCGATCAGGGCGAAGCCTCTCAACCGCCCCATGGAGAGCCCCGAGATTGCGGCCGTTTCATCGCCTAGGGTGAGCATCCGCAGTCCCCGCGCCGACAGGCCCGCGAAAACGGCGGCCATAGCCAGGGCCGGCGCCACCCAGGCGACATCCACCCAGCTCCGGTTCTGTACCGATCCCAAGAGCCAGGCCATGACCTCGGCCTGGGCGATGGGAGACGGCGACAGGTTGAAGATCAGGGCCGTCGCCGCCCCCGCGAAACTCGACAAAGCCACCCCGAAAAGGATCAGGGCCTCCGGCGCCCGCATCAGTCCGGCTGCCGCGACCAGCACCCCACCGGCCACAGCAGCGCCGGCCAGGGCCGACATCTCCACCAGGCCCGCAACGCCCGCGCCGCCCAGGACGATCGCCAGGGCCGCGCCCAGGGCCGCCGTCGCCGAAACCCCCAGAACGCCAGGATCGGCCAGGGGATTGCGGAGCAGCCCCTGCATCACCGCCCCCGCCAGCCCCAGAGCCGTCCCCACGACCAGGGCGCAGACGGCGCGGGGCGCCCGCACCTGCCACAAGACGTCCCAGGGACCTGAAGACGGATCGCCGAAGGCCGCCGCATACTGGGCGCGGTCGAACCCCGTCTCCCCGAACAGTACGGCGGTCGCCACGGCCGCCGTACAGAGCAGGCCCAGCATCACGCACAGACGAACCGTCCGACTCATGGCCGCGCCTTCATCATCTCCACCCCGTCGGCGGCGAACCAGGCGGGACAGGTCAGGACGGCCGCCGGCAGCTTCGCCGCCGTTCGTCGCTTGGCGGCGCGGCGCACCACCGGATGGCGGCCTGCTCCCCGCCAGTCGGCCCGCAACTGGTCGAAAAGGCCCAGCACGAACCGGAGGGGCGGCTGAAGCGCGATCTGCTCGACACTGACGGCCCCGAAGCCCGGCGCGGTCGTCAGATTGCGAAAGCCGGCCGCTCGCATCATCGCATCCATCAGCGTGCCGGGACCGGACGTATAGCCGCCCGAGGTCAGATAAAGGGCGCCGGGCGTCGGGCTTCCGGCGGACGGCGCAGCGTGATCCAGCTTGGCCTGCATGGTCCGCTCCAGTCGAGCCCCCCGCTCGACCTGCCCGAGACCCTGCGCTGCGGCGCGAATATTGGCGCGCACCCCGTCGAAGTCCGTCGCGTCCGCGATCGTGACCACCTTGGTCCCGCGCTGCTCCAGGGCCGCCAGCAGCCGGGGTTCGCCGCCCCAGTAGCGTACGACCACATCCGGTTTGAACCCCACCGCCGCCTCCAGGGTCGGACGCAGCCGCCGGTGTCCGGCCGCTTCGCGCCTCAGCCAGGCGTCAGGGTCGTCGGCGCGCGGCGACAGGGCCAGTTCGGCGTCCGGCGCCAGGGCCAGGACATATTGATCGGCGCACTGATCCAGGGCCATGACCCGCAAGGGCCGAGCCTGGGCGGGGACCGGCGTCAGCCCCACAAGGAGCAGACAGAGAAGGAGCGACCGGGGGCGTGGGGTCACGGCTTAAGCAGGCCGTCGAACACGGCGTCCAGGGTCGTCTTGACCAACCGGTCCCGCTCCACCCACGGAAAATAGGGTTTGGTGATCATCAGCGACACGACGCCGTGCGCAGCCGCCCAAATCGACTGAGCGATCGCCCTGGCGTCGCCCTCCATCCGCCCTGCGGCCACGGTCTCCTCAACCAAGTCTCCAAAGGCGGAAAAGACGACGGCGCCCAGTTCCTGAGACAAGGTCTGAGCGCCCTCTCGAGCCTCCACGGGACGGGTCAGATAGATCAGGCGATAGGCGTTGGGCTGATCGAACCCGAACTGGGCGTAGGCCTCGATCATGGCCCTCAGTCGCACCTCCGGCGGCGCGGAGCCCGTCGACAGGGAGGCCGCAGCCGCCGTCAGGACGCTGAAGGCGTTGCGGCAGATTTCCTGCAGGATCGCGCCCTTATCGGGGAAATGCATATAGAGGGCGGTCGAGGACAGGCCGACCTCATCCGCGATCTTGCGAATGGTCGCTCCTTCATAGCCGTGCTCGACGAAAATCCGCTCGGCGGCGGCCAGGATTTCGCCGCGCCGTGAATGGCCTTCCCCCTTGGGCTTGCGGTGGGAACGAGACGATTGCGACGCGAGGGGCAAAGGCGACTCCAGGTCAGGGGCGATCTGAATAGCGACAATCGATCATCGGCGCCAATCGGCGCAGAAAAATCCAGTTGCAACAAACAAGTATTTCCAGTTGTATTCGGCTCGGGCCGGGGCTGGAACGATGATGATCAAGACGAATGCGCTCAGCGGCGCAGGGCGTCGAACGCCGACGACCTGGCAGGCGGCGGTTGTCGGCGGGCTGGCGACATGTGTGGCGCTCGCCCTTGTCCTCTGGCCGCGGGCGACGCTGGAGGCCCTGATCTTGGGGCTTCAGGCTTGTTTCGTCGCCACGGCCATTTGGCGGGCCGTCCTGGCGGCAGCCAGTCTTTCTCCGCCGCCCCCGCCGCCCAAGCCGGGCCGCTGGCCGCGCTATACCGTCCTGGCGGCCTTGTATGACGAGGCGGCGGTGGTGGAGCAGTTGGTGCAGAACCTGTCTCGGCTGGACTACCCCCGCCGACAGTTGCAGGGGTTCCTCATCCTGGAAGCGCACGATCAGTCAACCATTGCGGCGGCGACGGCCGCAGCCAGGCCTGACTGGCTGCAGATCCTGATTGTGCCGCCTGGCGCGCCCCAGACCAAGCCGCGCGCCCTCAACCACGCCCTTCCCTTCATCAAGGGCGAACTGGTCACCGTCTATGACGCCGAAGATGCGCCGGACCCGGGGCAACTGCGTGAAGCGGCGGCGCACTTCGCCCAGAGCCCTGATCTCGCCTGCGTTCAGGCGCCGTTGCGCGTTCGCAGAGGCGCCGGCCTGAAGGGGTTTCTCGATCGACAGTTCGCCCTGGAGTACGCCGCCCTTTTCGAGGTCAATCTTCAGGGCATGGCGAAGCTGAACCTGCCCTTCCCCCTCGGCGGCACCAGCAATCATCTTCGGACGGCCATCCTCCGGGATCTGGGCGGTTGGGACGCCTATAATGTGACGGAAGACGCCGACCTGGGCTTTCGGCTCTGGTCGGCGGGGTGGCGTCTGGGGGTCATCCACCGACCGACCTGGGAAACGCCGCCCGGCCCTTTCGAGCGCTGGCTGCCCCAGAGAACGCGATGGTTGAAGGGCTATATGCAGACCTGGGGCGTCCATACGCGCTCGCCCGCCGCCCTGGGCGAGCGCGGACTGCTGTCGCTTGTCATGACCTTGGGGGCCGCCGTCATATCCGCCGCCTGCCACGCTCCCGCCTTGGCCTGGATCGGCTCGGCCCTTCTCCTGGGTCTTCACGCGGGCGCGGCGCCATCCTTGCCGGTCGGATCGCTCGCCGTCCTGGCTCTGGGCGTCGTCGCCGCATGGATGAGTTGCGCCGTCGGGGCGCGGCGCGCCGGTCTGGACTATCGTCTCAGCGACATGCTGCTGGCGCCGGCCTACTGGTCCCTGCTCAGCGTCGCGTTTGTACAGGCTCTGTGGCGACTGATCGTATCGCCCTATGTCTGGGACAAGACGATTCATGAGCCGGACCATGACGCCGAATGCGACGCCTCGACCCATGTCGATGCTGGACGGAAGGCCGCCTGACCGCCTATCAGCCGCAGGATGGCGCCCCTGCTCTCCCCAACCCCCGAAACCCTGGTGACCCGCGGCTGGTCCGACTACGCCCTGTTGGACTCCGGCGACGGTCGGAAGCTGGAACGCTACGGTCCCTACACGGTGGTCCGGCCCGAGCCCCAGTGCTTCTGGTCCCCGCGCGACCCGGCCGCCTTCGACCAGGCCACGGCCGCCTTCGATCCGCAGCAGGAGGAGGAAGACTCCGGTCGCTGGCGCTTCGACCGGCACGGCCCCGTCGACGCCTTTCCCCTGAAATGGCGCGAGGTGAAGTTCACCGGCCGTTTCACGCCTTTCCGCCACCTGGCCTTCTTCCCGGAACAGGCCGCCAACTGGGACTGGCTGGACGGCCGCGTGCGCGCCTTCACGCGCGACGCCGGCCGAGCGCCGAAGATCCTGAACCTGTTCGGCTACACCGGCGTCGCCAGCCTGGCCTGCGCCGCCGCCGGCGCCGAGGTGACCCACGTCGACGCCTCGAAGAAATCAGTCAACTACGCCCGAGGAAACGCCGAACAGTCCGGTCTTTCGGACCGCCCGATCCGCTGGATCGTCGAGGACGCCCGAAAATACGTGGCCCGCGAGGTCCGGCGCGGCTCCAAATACGACGGAATCATCCTGGACCCGCCCAAGTACGGACGCGGCCCGACCGGCGAGGTCTGGCGCCTGTTCGAGGACATGCCGGCCCTGCTGAAGGATTGCGCCGCCCTGTTGTCCCACGAGGCCGATTTCCTGTTGCTGAACGCCTACGCCGCCCGCATCTCCGGCCTGTCCCTGGCCCATCTGATGGCCGAGGCCCTGCCGGATCGTAGCGGTCGCATCGACTGGGGCGAACTGGCCCTGTCCGAAGACGGCCCGAACGCCCGCGCCATCGGCCTGTCCTTCTTCGCCCGGTGGAGCCGATGACGGACCGCGTGATCACATCCCTGACCAATGACACGGTCAAGGCCGTCCGCGCCCTGCATATGCGCAAGGAGCGGGACAGCACCGGGACCTTCCTGGCCGAGGGGCTGAAATTCATCGGCGAGGCCCTGGACCTGGGCCGGGCGCCGCGCCTGCTGCTGGTCGGCGAGGACGCCCGCCCGCACCCCCTGCTGGACCGGGCAAAGGCCGAGACGCGCAAGGCCGGCGGCGAGATCGTCGTCGTCACCCACGCCATCCTCGAAAAGATCAGCCGCCGCGACAATCCGCAGACCGTCCTGGGCGTGTTCGATCAGGTCTATACCCCTCTGGACAGGCTGGACCCCGCCTCGGCCCCCTGCTGGGTGGCCCTGGAGCAGGTGCGTGATCCCGGCAATCTGGGCACCATCATCCGCACCGCCGACGCGGCCGGCTGCGGCGGCGTCATCCTGATCGGCGACTGCGTCGATCCCTATTCGGTCGAGGCGGTGCGCGCGACCATGGGTTCGGTCTTCGCCGTCTCCATCACCAAAGCCGACCCCGAGTCCTTCCTGGCCTGGCGCCAGACCTGGCCCGGCAGCGTCGTCGGCACCCGGCTGGACGCCAAGGTCAGCCACCGCTCGGCGGTGATGCAGAAGCCGTCGCTGATCCTGATGGGCAACGAACAGGCCGGGTTGACCGACCAGCTGGCCGCCGCCTGCGACGTCAACGTCAAGATCCCGATGCGCGGCCGGGCCGACAGCCTGAACCTGGCCATCGCGACCGGGATCATGGTCTATGCGGCGACGGACGAAGCCTAGAGTTCGGTATCAGAGTTCCGTCTCCGGGCTGACCCGCCCCATGCCCCACAGGGCCAGTATGGTCACCACCGCCGACAGGGCCAGATAGCCGCCTACCGCCGCCAGCCCATAGGTCTTGGCCAGCCAGGTCGCCAGATAGGGCGCCAGCGACGCCCCCACGATTCCGGCCAGATTGAAGGCCATGGACGCCCCCGTATAGCGCACGGCCGTTGGGAAGGGCCGCGCCATGGCCGCGCCGATAGGGCCATAGGTGCAACCCATCAGGGCAAAGCCCAGGGCGAAAAAGATTAGCAGCCCCGTCAGCCCCGCGCCGAACAGGGGGGCGAACAGGCCCCCGAACAGGGCGATGCCGACCGACGAGGCGATCAGCACCTTCACTTGGCCGAACCGGTCGGCCAGCAGGGCCGTCACCGGAATGAAGGCGGCGAAGAACAGCACCCCGATCAGCTGGACCGGCAGGACCTCGCCGCGCTCAAGCCCCATCCCCGTCGTCGCCCAGCCCAGGGCGAAGACGGTCATCAGATAAAAGAGGGAGAAGGTCGTCACCCCGCTGAACGTCCCCAGGAACAGGGCCATCTTGTGATGGGCGAACAGGGTCACGGCCGGCGCCTTGACCCGCTCCTTGCGATCCATCGCCGTCTGGAACTCCGGGGTCTCGGTGATCTTCAACCGCACCCACAGACCGACGAAGACCAGGACGGCGCTGGCCAGAAAGGGCAGGCGCCAGCCCCAGGCCTCGAACTGGGCCTCGCCCATCGTCGAGGTCAGGACGATGAAGGCGCCCGTCGACAGGATGAAGCCGATCGGCGCCCCCAGTTGCGGGAACATGCCGAACCAGGCCTTCTTGCCCGGCGGCGCGTTTTCGGTGGCCAGCAGCACGGCCCCGCCCCATTCGCCGCCCAGGCCGAGCCCCTGTCCGAACCGGCACAGGGCCAGCAGCAGGGGAGCGACAATACCGACCGTCGCATGGGTCGGCAGCAGGCCGATGGCCACGGTCGAAAGGCCCATGGTCATAAGGGCCGCCACCAGGGTCGCCTTGCGTCCCACCCGGTCCCCGAAATGCCCGAAAGCCAGGGCGCCGACCGGTCTTGCGAAAAAGGCGATGGAGAAGGTGGCGAAGGACGACAGCATGGCCGTCGTCGGGTCTCCGCCCGGGAAGAACAGCTGCGGAAACACCAGCACCGCCGCCGTGGCGTAGATGTAGAAGTCGTAGAATTCGATCGTGGTGCCGATCAGGCTGGCGAAAAGAACCCGCGCCTTGCCGGCTGTGGGCGATATGATCCTGGCGTTCGACACGATTTCGTCCCCGGTTGGCGCACCGCAGGTGCGCCTGACCATATCGCGTCATCTTCCCCCGCTGAAAAGCCTCAACCTGCGGGCGACGGCCGTCCCATGGTCCAGTTCGCCTGCATCCGCACGACCGGGTTGGGCGCGCACCAGATTTCTCCGGTCTCGGTAATGGCCGTCACCCAGATCAGATTGTGCTCCTGACCATAGTCGATGACGGCGAAGGCGAACCCCTTGCCGCGATCCTGCACTGTGACAGGCAGCGGGGGGTCGAGTTGGGTGAAGGCCATGGGCGTCCTCTGCGAGATTGGCTCAACGCAGCGCTTGCCGCCCGGTTGCAGCGTCCCCGGACTAATGTGACGCTTCACGTCCCACGCGGCTTGGCCCGATTGGTCGCCTGGGCTTCGGCCGGGTTCTCGGGCCAGGGATGGCGCGGATAGCGGCCGCGCATCTCCGCGCGCACCGCAGCCCAGGAGCCCGCCCAGAATCCCGGCAGGTCCTGGGTGACCTGCACCGGCCGCCGCGCCGGCGACAGCAGGGCCAGGGTCAGGGGAATGCGGCCGCCGCCGACCGTCGGATGGGTCGTCACGCCGAACAGCTCCTGAACGCGGATCTCCACGCGCGGTCCTCCTTCGGCGCCATAGTCGATGCCCGCCGACCCCAGCGGCGTCGTCAGTCGCGGCGGCGCCAGTTCGTCCAGCCTGCGTTGCAGATCCCAGGGGATCAGCCCCCGCAAGGCGTCCGCCAGCCTGCCGTCGTCGATCGCCGCCAGCGAATTAGCGCCCTCCAGCACCGGCCACAGCCAAGCCTCGCGCGCCGCCATGAGACCTTCGTCCGACACATCGGGCCAGGCCGGGTCCAGCCCGTGCAGAAAGGCCAGACGCGCCCGCAGGGCCGAAGCCTGCTCGCCCCAGCGCAGGGCGCCGATCCCCTCGGCCTCGACCTCGGCCTTCAGTACGGCCGACAGCTGGCTCGCGTCAGGCGTCCCGATCACCTTCTCGTCCAGCACGATCGCCCCGATGCGACGAATCCGTTTGATCACCGCCCGGCCTGAGCGCTCGCGCGCCAGCCGTTCCTCGATTTCGATCAGCCGCGCCAGATCGGTCTCGACCGTCGCCGAATCCAACGCCGCCGCCAGCCGCACCCGGTCCCGCGCCTCGCCGCCCCCCAGCTCGGCCACCGCCAGCCAGGTCTCGCGCGCCAGGGCATCGGTCGCCTCGACCATGGCCCCGCGTCCGCCGGCCAGCAACATCTCGCCGGCCTTGCCCCGCATCCGCGCGATCCGTTCGGGGAAGGCCTCGGCCAGCAGCAGTCCCTCATCGACCGATCCGCCCGCGCCGCCGCCCGCCGCCCGAGCCCAGCGCTCAGCCAGTTTCAACGCATCCCGCGCCCGCGGCGACCGGTCCCGCTCCAGGCCGACCAGCCGTTCGTGCAGATCCACGTTCGATCCGCCCAATCCCGGCTCGCTCAGCACCGCCGCGATCCGCGCGCCCGTCATGGCGTCGTGCCCGTCCGAGGCCACGGCGACCATATGGGCCAGGCGCGGCGACAGGGGGATGCGTGTCAGCCGCCGCCCGTGATCGGTCAACCCGCCCTCCGCATCCAGCGCCCCCAGCCGCGTCAGCACCTTGCGCGCCTCGCCCAGGGCTCCGGCCGGCGGCGGGTCCAGCAGGGCCAACCCCTCGACCGACCGCGCGCCCCATCGCGCCAGATCCAACGCCAGGCCGGTCAGGTCCGCTTCCTGGATTTCCGGCCGCTGATGCGGGACCAGGCCGCGCGTCTGTTCCTCGTCCCACAGCCGATAGCAGACGCCCGGTTCGGTCCGTCCCGCCCGTCCCCGGCGCTGTTCCGCCGACGACCGGCTGACCCGAACCGTGGCCAGCCGGGTCAGGCCGCTGGACGGCTCGAACCGAGGCACGCGCGACAGGCCGCCGTCCACCACCACCCGCACCCCGTCGATCGTCAGGCTCGTCTCCGCAACCGAGGTCGCCAGCACCAGCTTGCGCCGCCCCGGCGCCGCCGGTTCGATGGCGCGGTCCTGCTCCGCCCGATCCAGTCCGCCATACAGGGGAACCACGTCGACGTTCGGCAGCCTCAGCCGTTCGTTGATCTGCCGCACGACCCGATGAATCTCGCCCTGCCCCGGCAGGAAGGCCAGAACCGACCCCGTCTCCTCGCCCAGGGCCGTCAGACAGGCCCGCGTCATCGCCTCCTCGAACCGCTCGGTCGGATTGCGGCCCAGATAGCGGGTGTCGACCGGATAGGCCCGCCCCTCCGCCTCGATCACCGGCGCGCCGTCCAGCAACCGCGACACCCCCGCCACGTCCAGGGTGGCCGACATCACCAGCAGCCGCAGATCCTCCCGCAGCGCCCCTTGCGTTTCCCGCGCCAGGGCCAGACCCAGGTCGGCGTCCAGGCTGCGCTCGTGAAACTCGTCGAACAGGACCACTCCCACCCCCTCCAGGCCGGGGTCGTCCAGGATCATCCGTGTGAAGACCCCCTCGGTGATCACCTCGATCCGCGTCTTCGGCCCGATCCGGCTCTGCAGCCGGGTGCGGTAGCCGACCGTCCCGCCCGCCTCCTGGCCCAGGGTGGCGGCCATCCGGTCGGCGGCGGCCCGTGCGGCGATACGGCGCGGCTCCAGCACCAGCACCCGTCCGTCGCCCAGCCAGGCCTGGTCCAGCAGGGCCAAGGGGACGACCGTGGTCTTCCCCGCCCCCGGCGGGGCGGCCAAAACCGCCGTATTTCCGTTTGCAAGGGCGGATTTCAGCGGGTCGAGAACGGCGTGGATCGGCAACATGATCCGCCTCTAGCCCGATGCGCCCCCGATGCGCCACGATCACGAAAGCGTCGTGAGCGCTTCACCCCGCCGTCATGCGCGTTGCGCGGCCCGCATTCCGCCGCTAGCGTCCCCGCCGACGCGGCCAGAGGGCCGCCGTAAACGTGGGGGTATTCTATGTGGCGTGTTAAGTCGCTCGACGCGATTCTGGCCACGGCCGAGAAGAAGTCGCTTCATCGGTCGCTCGGACCTGTTCAACTGACCTTGCTCGGCATCGGCGCCATCATCGGCACCGGCATCTTCGTTCTGACGGCTGCGGCCTCTCAGAAGGCCGGCCCCGGCATGATGGTCAGCTTCGTCATCGCCGGCGCGGTCTGCGCGGTGGCGGCGCTCTGCTATTCGGAACTGGCGGCCATGGCCCCGGTCTCCGGCTCGGCCTACACCTATACCTACGCCGTCCTGGGCGAGCTGCTCGCCTGGTGCGTCGGCTGGGCCCTGATCCTCGAATACGCTGTTGCGGCCTCGGCCGTGTCGGTGGGCTGGTCCGGCTATGTGCTGGGCCTGATAGAGAACGGGATAGGCTTCGACTTCCCGGACCTCCTATCCGCCGGACCGACCTGGAGCATGAACGGTTTCATCCCGACGCCGGACTTCTCGGCCGGGATCGTCAACATTCCCGCCATCATCGTGGCCCTGGCCGTGACGGGCCTGCTGATCCTGGGCACCACCGAGTCGGCCCGCGTCAACGCCATCCTTGTGGCGATCAAGGTCGCGGCCCTGACGGTCTTCATTGTCCTGACCCTGCCGGTCATCGACACCGCCAACCTGTCGCCCTTCGCGCCCAACGGCCTGTTCGGCGCCTATTCGGGCATGGGCATCGTCGGCGCCGCCGCCTCGATCTTCTTCGCCTATGTCGGCTTCGACGCCGTCTCCACCGCTGCTGAAGAGACCAAGAACCCGCAGCGCAACGTGCCGATCGGCCTGATCGGCTCCCTGGCCTTCTGCACCGTCTTCTATCTGCTGGTCGCCCTGGGCGCGGCCGGCGCCATCGGCGCCCAGCCGGTCCTCGGCGCCGCCGGTCAAGCCGTCCAGCCGGGCTCGCCTGCCTTCGTCGCCGCCTGCGCCCTGCCGGCCAACGCCGAGGCCCTGGTCTGCTCGAACGAGGCCCTGGCCCACGTCCTGCGCGTCATCGGCCATCCGCAGGTCGGCAACGCCCTGGGCACCGCCGCCCTCTTGGCCCTGCCTTCGGTCATCCTGATGATGATCTACGGCCAGACCCGCATCTTCTTCGTCATGGCGCGCGACGGCCTGCTGCCGGAAGGCCTGACCAAGATGCACAAGCGGTTCAAGACCCCCTATGTCGTGACCCTGTTCACCGGCGTCGCCGTCGCCATCGCCGCCGCCCTCTTCCCAGTGGGTCAGCTGGCCGACATCTCGAACTCGGGCACCCTGTTCGCCTTCTTCATGGTGTCGATCGCGGTCCTGATCCTGCGCAAGACCGACCCGAACCGGAAACGTCCGTTCAAGACGCCCCTGGTCTGGATCATCGCGCCGCTTTCGGCTGCCGGCTGCGCCTTCCTGTTCTGGAACCTGCCGCATGACGCCAAGATGGTCCTGCCCATCTGGGGCGCCGTGGGTCTGGTGATCTATTTCGCCTACGGCTTCCGTAAGAGCCACGTCGCCCGCGGCCTGGTCGAGGTCCCGGAACTGTCCCCCGACGCCCCGGTCGGCCCGGTCCCGCCGATGCCGGGCGCCCCGGCCCCCGGCTCCAAGGAAGAACGCGACTGATGCAAAGAAGGCCGGGGTCGACGCCCCGGCCTTTTTCTTCGCCGCAAGGGAAACAGTGGCGCGCCAACGGCGCCTCAACTAACGCCACGCGCGATGGGCCCACAAAATGGCCTCAAGCAGCGCGAAGCGCGATAAGCCTGCCCTACAAAGACAAAAAGGCCCGGGATCGATCCCGGGCCTTTTTGCTTGGTGCGGATGAGAGGACTCGAACCTCCACGCCTCGCGGCGCTGGAACCTAAATCCAGTGCGTCTACCAGTTCCGCCACATCCGCATGGGCAGGCAGTGGGCTCTAGAGGGCTGGATCGCCCCTGACAAGGGGCGCTGTAACCCCAACACCGTTCGGCCACCAGTTCATTGCGAATCGCGCCGCCCTGGGGATTGCGCGCCAGAAAGCCGCCTCCGCGCTGAATCGTCCGCGTCTTGAGGCTAGGCCGGTCGGGAAGGTTCCGGCGTCGAGCGGCCTTGGCGCGCTTCGATTCCACGCCAAGAGCCGGTCAGCGACGACGGCCTGACGCCAAGGGAGGCCCAAGGCAGGCCTTTGCTTATGGGAGAGGCGGTGGCTGGGGAACTAGGACTCGAACCTAGAATGACGGTACCAAAAACCGGAGTGTTACCATTACACCATTCCCCAGCAGGTCCGGCGTCCGCAGCACTCTCGTGCGGCGGAGGCGGTCAGATAGGCCAAACCGTTTTCGGATGCAACACCCCCGCTCAGGACAATTTTCGCCGACTGCGAAGAAGGTCGAAATGGACGCTTGCGGCCTCCGAAACCCATGGCTATAAGCCGCGTCCTCACTTCGGGGCGACGCCTTGCGGCCAGCCCCCACGGTCGGAGTGTGGCTCAGCCTGGTAGAGCACTGCGTTCGGGACGCAGGGGTCGGAGGTTCGAATCCTCTCACTCCGACCATTCTCTCTCATACCTCTAGTGATCGTCACCCTCGGGCTCGACCCGAGGGCCGGCCCGTCCGCCGCATGGCGTCGATAAGGACGCACAGGATGACGAGTCATCTCCCGCGCATCAGTCGTCGTTCGCCGCCGTCTCCCGCGCCCGCCGCGCCGCCTCGTTCAGACGCGCCCCCACCGACTCGATCGGCCGCCGCCCCAGGGCCGCGCGCCGCGCCATGAGGTCGGGCGAGCCGGCGTCATAGTCCGCCATCAGATCCCGCACGAATCCTCCGCCCTGGACCTCGGCCAGGACCTGATCCATGGCGGCGCGCGATTCGGCGCCGATCACGCGCGGACCGGTGCGATAGGCCCCGTACTCCGCCGTATTGGAGATCTTGGCGAAGGCGCCGGCTATGCCGCGCTCGTACATCAGGTCGGTGACCAGCTTGGCCTCGTAGAAACATTCGAACCAGGCCACCTCGGCCGGATAGCCGGCCTCGACCAGTTTCATGAAGGCCGAATCGATCAGTTCGGCGATCCCGCCGCACAGCACCACCTGTTCGCCGAACAGATCGCTCTCGCACTCGTCCCGCATCGTCGTCTCGAGGATGCCCTTGCGTCCGCAGCCCAGGGCCGCAGCATAGGACAGGCCGAGCGCATGGGCCCCGCCCGTCGCGTCCTGATGCACCCCGAACAGGCAGAAGACCCCCTCCCCGGCCTCGTACAGGTCGCGAATGCGCGGCCCGATCCCCTTGGGCGAGGCCAGGATCACGTCCAGGTCGGCGCGGGGCTCCACCAGGCCGAACCGCACCGACAGGCCGTGGGCGAAGACCAGGGCCGCGCCGGGCCGCACAGTCGGCGCCAGCTCGTCGCGCCACAGGTCGCGGTGCGCCTCGTCCGAGGTCATGACGGCGACCACGTCCGCCCCCGCCGCCGCCTCGCCCGCCGTCATCACCGTAAATCCGTCGGCTTCGGCGACGGCCCGCGTCTTCGAACCGGGCTTCAGGCCGACCACGATGTCGGTCACGCCCGAATCGCGCAGGTTCAGCGCATGGGTGCGTCCCTGGCTGCCGTAGCCGATCATGGCCACGCGCTTGCCGCGAATAATCGAAAGGTCGCAGTCGCGGTCATGGAAGACGGGCAGAGGATTGGCTAGGATCTGGCTCATGGCCCCCTTCATAACCGCATCCGACGTCGTCGCCTTCTGGAAAGAGGCCGGTCCCGAAAACTGGTTCGCCAAGGACGAGGCGTTCGACGCCCAGTTTCGGTCGCGCGGCCAGGATCTGCACCTGTCCGCCGCCCGGCGCGAGCGCGACGACTGGATCGAGGCTCCCGAGACCGCCCTGGCCCTGCTGATCCTGCTGGATCAGTATCCGAGGAACAGTTTCCGCGGCACGGCCCACCAGTTCGCCACCGATTCCCTGGCCCTGATGTTCGCCGAACAGGCCGTGGCGCGCGGCCATCATCTGCGGGTCGAACCCGAGCTGAAGAACTTCCTCCTGCTGCCCTTCCAACATTCCGAGCGGCTGGAGGATCAGGACCGCTACCTGGCCCTGGTCGCCGGCGACGCCGAGCTGGAGAAATGGGGTCGCCTGCACCGCGACATCATCGTCCGCTTCGGCCGTTTTCCCCATCGCAACCCCGCCCTGGGGCGCGCGACGACGCCGGAAGAACAGGCCTTCCTCGATGAGGGCGGCTTCGGCGGCTGATCTGCCGCCTTCCGGCCTCGCCCGTTCAAATCTTTGCAGAAGCGGCCTATGTGAGCGGCGCCATCACGGAGCCGTCCCTTGCTGATCCTTCTTTCGCCCGCCAAACGGCTCGACTTCTCGCCGGCCGATCCCGCCCTGCCCGGCACGGAGCGTCGCTTTCTGGAAGACACCGCCAGCCTGGCGGCGACGGCGCGGCGCCAGACCAAGGCCGACCTGCGTCGCCTGATGGGGATTTCGGATGATCTGGCGACCTTGAATCTGGAACGGTTCAGGGCGTTCGATCCGGAATCGACGGATGGCGTTCAGGCCGCCTTCGCCTTCGCCGGCGACGTCTATGAGGGGCTGAAGGCGCGTGAGCTGGACGCCGCCGCCCTGGCCTTCGCCCAGGACCATCTGCGGATCCTGTCCGGCTTCTACGGGCTGCTGCGTCCGCTCGACCGGATCCAGCCCTATCGACTGGAAATGGGCACGCGGCTGAAGACCCGCCGCGGCTCCAGCCTTTATGATTTCTGGGGCGATCGGATCTCCAAACAGCTGAACGCCGACGCCGAAGACCTCAGAGCCCAGGGATCGCCCGACCCGGTCGTCGTCAACCTGGCCAGCCAGGAATATTTCGGCGCCGTCGACGCCAAGGCTCTGAAACTGCCTGTCGTCACGCCCCAGTTCCGCGAGGAGAAGAACGGCGAAACGCGGATCGTCTCCTTCTTCGCCAAGAAGGCGCGCGGCGCCATGAGCCGCTTCGCCATCGACGAACGGCTGGAACGAGTCGAGGATCTGAAGGCTTTCGACCGGGACGGCTACGGTTTCGACAAGGCGGCCTCGACCGAGACCGAATGGATATTCATCAGGTCGGGAAATTCTTGATCTTCGCCGGGCGACCCCGCTAGTCTCTCGCGAAAGAACCCGAAAGGCGCATCCATGTCCACCTCGCCCCAGTCCTCTGACTTCCGCGACATCGGCGATCTGAAGGGTCAGGCGGCGGTGATCTCGGGCTCGACCTCAGGCATCGGCCTGGCCCTGGCGCGTGCGGTGGCCACGCGGGGCGGCGACGTGGTCCTGAACGGGCTGGGCGATCCGGCCGAGATCGAGCGCACCCGCGCCGAGCTTGAAGCGTCTTCCGGCGTGCGGGTGCGCTATCACCCCGCCGACATGACGCGCGGCGAGGAGGTGGCCGACATGGTCGCCTTCGCCGAGCGCGAGTTCGGCCGCCTGGACATTCTGGTCAACAACGCCGGCGTCCAGCATGTGGAGTCGGTCGAGAAGTTTCCCACCGACAAATGGGAACAGATCATCGCCATCAACCTGTCCTCGGCCTTCTACGCTACCCGCGCCGCCATCCCGATCATGAAGGCCCAGGGGCGTGGTCGGATCGTCAACATGGCCTCGGCCCACGGCCTGGTCGCCAGCCCCTTCAAATCGGCCTATGTCGCGGCCAAACACGGCGTCATCGGCTTCACCAAGACGGTGGCGCTGGAGCTGGCGCAGGACAACATCACCTGCAACGCCATCTGCCCCGGCTTCGTCCATACGCCGATCGTGGAAAAGCAGATCGAAGACCAGGCCCGCACCCGCGGCATCAGTCCTGAAAAGGTCATGAGCGACGTGATCCTGGCCGCCCAGCCGACCAAACAGTTCGTCACGACGGATCAGTTGGCGGGGCTGTTCCTCTATCTGGTCAGCGACCTGGGCGCCTCGGCCAACGGCGCCAGTTTCTCGATCGACGGCGGCTGGACCGCTCAATAAGATCATCCCAGCGGGGGCCGACCTATGGCGATCTTCAAACGCAAGACCGCCGAGCCGACGGACCTGGCCGCCGCCTCGACAGGACGGCGGCCCTTCTGTCTGGCGCTTCAGGGCGGCGGGGCGCACGGCGCCTTCCAATGGGGGGTGCTGGATCGACTGCTGGAAGACGATCGGCTGGACATCCGCGCCGTTTCGGGCGTGTCCGCCGGCGCCATGAACGGGGCCGCCCTGGTTTCCGGCCTGGCGAGCGGCGACGCCCGCGCCGCCCTGGACCGGCTGTGGCGCGAGATCAACCAGTCGGGGGGCCGCAACGTCTTCGGCGACAGCGCCCTGTGGAATCCGGCCCAGGCGCCCGACTGGCTGAAGGACACGCCGCTCTGGCGCGCCGGAGAAACCCTGGCTCTGTCAATGAGCCCGTATGAATTCAATCCCTTGAACCACAATCCTCTGAAGCGAGTTCTGAAGACGGCCGTGGATTTTCAGGCGGTCCAGGGCTCCGACGTCAAATTGTTCGTCGCCGCCACGGCCGTGCGCCAGGCCAGGGCCCGCATCTTCGCGTCCAGCGAGATCACCGCCGACGTCCTGATGGCCTCGGCCTGTTTGCCGCACCTGTTTCAGGCCGTTGAGATCGAGGGGGAGCCTTACTGGGACGGCGGTTATCTGACCAATCCGCCGCTCTGGCCCCTGACAGGGGACGATACGCCGGACGACGTGCTGCTGGTGACGCTGAACCCGATGGTGCGCGACGAGACGCCCCGCGCGGCGGGCGACATCGTTGATCGGTTGAATGAGATCCTCTTCAACGCGCCGCTGCTGGCCGAACTCCGCGCCATCGCCATGGCCGGAGAAATGATCAGCCAGGGACAGTTGAAACACGGCTCAGGCCCCTATCGACAATTGCGACTGCACGCCATCGAGGCCGACGGTTGGCTGTCGGACCTGTCCTTGAGGTCGAAGTTCAACACGGAATGGAGTTTCCTGACCGACCTGAAAGCCCGTGGCCGGGCGGCTGCGGACGACTGGCTGGAGACCTGTCTCGCCAGCGTCGGACGCCGCTCCAGCGTCGATCTTCAGGCGCGGTTCGGTTAGCCGACGAAGCCCGCCGCTCGCCGAAGCCTGTCGTTGATCGCCTCGCCCAGTCCGGAGGAAGGAATGGGCGCCACGGCTATGCCCGCCGGCTTGGCTCGGTCTGCTTCTCTGAACAACTTGAACAGATTAGCGGCGGCTTCTCGCAGATCGCCGGAAGGACTGAGACTCCAGCGGGGGTCGCCGACGCCCGGCCCGAACCCCAGCAGGATTTCGCCCGGACGCGGCTGGGTCGCCTCGATCCGCACAGGGGCGTCAGGCGCATAGTGGACGGCCAGCCGGCCCGGCGAGCGTCGCCCGTCGCCACCCTCGTCCAGGGGGCCGACCACGGCCTCGATCTCTGCTCGGGTGACGGCGCCGGGTCTCAGCAGGGCGACCCGTCCATCCAGGACCGAAACGACGGCGCTTTCCAGACCGACGGCGCAAGGACCGCCGTCCACGGCGGCCGAGACGGCGAAGCCGGTCTCCTCCACGGCGTCGGCGAAGGTCGTCGGACTGGGCCGGCCCGAGCGGTTGGCCGACGGCGCCACGACGGGGCCGCCGAACATCGACAGCACAGCCCGCGCCTGGGCGTGGCCGGGAACGCGCACGGCGACGCTGTCCAACCCCGCGCGCGCCAGATCGCAGACGCGGGTCCGATCCCGCACCGGGACCACCAGCGTCATCGGCCCCGGCCAGAAGGCCTGGGCCAGGGCGCGGGCGGCGGCGTCGAACAGACCGATCGCCTCAGCGGCGGCGGCGTCAGAGACGTGCGCGATCAAGGGGTTGAACCGAGGTCTTCCCTTGGCTTCGAAAATGGCGGCCACCGCTCGCGGATCGGCGGCGTCGGCGCCCAGGCCATAGACCGTCTCGGTCGGCAGCAGGATCAGTTCGCCGCGTCGCAGGGCGGCGGCGGCCTGATCCGGCGGGTCGCCCGCGTCCCTCACGGCCGCCGCGGGATCAGGGGGATCATCCGATGCAGCACATTGTCGCGGTTGATGAACTGATGCTTCAGCGCCGCGGCGACATGCAGGGCGATCAGGACATAGAGCCCCTTCATCACCGTCTCATGCACGTCCATGAACCGACCGGCGGCCTCGCGCCCGCCGCCCACTGGCAAGAGGGGCCAGTCGAACAGGCCGAACCAGGCGAAGTCGCGTCCCGCCGCCGAAGTGGCCAGCCAGCCCGACAGAGGCATGGCGATCAGGACGACGTAAAACAGGACATGGGTGGCGCGCGCCGCCACCCGCTCCCAGCGCGGCATCTGCGCGGGCAAGGGAATGGCCGGATGCGCCAGTCGCCAGCCGATGCGAGCCAGGGTCAGGATCAGGATCGACACGCCCAGCGACTTGTGCAGCATGACGAACTGCCCGGACAGCGGCCCCTCCGTGCTCTCATGGGCGGTGATCAGCAGCACCTGGACCAGGATCGCCGCAGCGATGATCCAGTGCAAAGCCAGTGACACCGACGAATAGCGATTGCGCGGCTCGGCCATGACGACTTCCCTTCCCTCGCGGCAGGGCGTCACTGTGCCCCGACTGCCCCGCCTGCGCCAAGTCTCTCTTGCGACGGGGGGCTTCGGCGAGGCACTTAAGCCGGAAAGGACATTGAGGAAACCCATGAGCTACCGCGCCCCCGTTCGTGATCTGGCCTTCACCCTGGAGGCCGTGGCCGGCATGGCGGACGTCGCCGCCACCGGCGCCTTTCCGGATTACGATTCCGACGTCGCCTCAGCCGTTCTGGAGGCGGCCGGGCAGTTTTCTCAGGAGGTGCTGGCCCCGCTGAACCGCATCGGGGACCAGAAGGGCTCGCTCTACGCCAACGGCGCCGTCACGGCCGCTCCCGGCTTCGCCGACGCCTATCGCCAGTTCGCCGCCGGCGGATGGACCGGTCTGTCGGCGCCGGTCGAGGCGGGCGGCCAGGCCCTGCCCAAGGCGCTGGAGCTGGCGGCCTATGAGACCGTCCACGCCGCCAACATGGCCTTCGGCCTGTGTCCAATGCTGTCTCTCGCCGCCATCGAGGCCTTGGAGCAGGTCGGCACGGAAGAGCAGAAGGCGACATATCTGACCAAGCTCGTCAGCGGCGAATGGACCGGCGCCATGGTGCTGACCGAGCCGGGCGCCGGGTCGGACCTGGGCTCGCTGATCACGACGGCGACGCCGAACGGCGACGGAACCTACGCCATCCACGGTCAGAAGATCTTCATCACCTGGGGCGATCACGACGCGACGGACAACATCATCCATCTGGTCCTGGCGCGCCTGCCCGACGCGCCCAAGGGACCCAAGGGGATCAGCCTGTTCCTGGCGCCGAAATTCCTCGTCAAGGACGACGGAAGCCTGGGCGAACGCAACGCCTTCCGTCCCGTCGGGGTCGAGCACAAGCTGGGCATCCACGCCTCGCCCACCTGCGTCATGGCCTATGAGGGCGCACGCGCCGAACTGGTCGGACGTCCGAACGAGGGCCTGGCCCATATGTTCGTCATGATGAACGCCGCCCGCCTGGCCGTGGGGGTCGAAGGCGTCGGCATCGCCGAACGCGCCTATCAGCACGCCCTGGCCTATGCGCTGGACCGCCGCCAGGGTCGGTCGGTCTGGACCGGAGAAGCCAACGCCCCGATCTTCGATCATCCGGACGTGCGCCGGATGCTGGGGGTGATGAAGGCCAAGACCGCAGCCGCTCGCGCCCTGTGCCTTTCGACCGGGGTCGCCGCCGATCTGGCCCGTCATGCCGAAACGGAAGAGGCGCGCCGCCGCTGGAAGGCCCGCGAGGACCTGTTCACCCCCATCGCCAAGGCCTGGTCCACCGACGTCGGATGCGAAGTCGCCTCCCTGGGCGTCCAGGTCCATGGCGGCATGGGCTTCATCGAGGAGACGGGCGCGGCTCAATACTATCGCGACGCCCGAATCGCCCCGATCTACGAGGGCACCAACGGCATCCAAGCCATGGATCTGGTCGGGCGCAAACTGTCGATGGACGGGGGCGAGGCGGCCAAGGCCCTGATCGCCGACATGAAGACGACGCTGGCCGACCTCTCTGGCCTCTATGCCGGCAAGCCGGTCGAACGGTTCGCCACGGCCGTCGAGGCGGTGGAGGACGCCACCCTCTGGCTGTTGGACCGCAAGGCCGACCCGGATGCGGCGGCCGACGTCCTGGCCGCGGCGGACGCCTATCTGAAGCTCTTGGGCGATGTGATCGGCGGCTGGATGCTGGCCAAGGGGGCGCTGGCCGCCAAGGCGCGGCTGGACGCCGCCGACGGCGATCCCGTCTGGCTGCAGGGCAAGCTGGACCTCTATGAACTCTACGCCGCCAATGTTCTGGGCCATGTCTCCAGCCGTCTGGCGGCCGTGGGCCAGGGCGGCGACCTGCTGAAACGGATGACGGTCGAGGCCCTGGCGGGCTGACGCCCGACGCGATCTTGATTTGACCTTGAGCGGCCCGAACGCCCAAGGTCGCATCCGTACGCCCGGGAGCCGACCATGAACCGACGCCAAATCCTCCTGTCCACCGCTGCGACGGCCTTGGCCGCCTCGGCCTCCCCCGCCCTCGCCCGCCAGTCTTCCGGAGCCTCGATGCCCCAACCCCCTGTCGCCAAGAAAATCCCCGTCGTCATCGAACAGCTGGGTCGGACCCGCACCGACGACTACCAGTGGATGAAGGACGACAATTGGCAGGCGGTGCTGCGCGATCCGACCCTGATCAAGGCTGAAGTCAAAGAGCATCTGACGGCCGAAAACGCCTATCGCGAAGCCATGATGGCCTCGACCCTGCCCTTGCAGGAGACGATGTTCCAGGAGATGCGCGGCCGCATCAAGGAGGACGACAGTTCCGTCCCCGCGCCTGACGGCGACTGGACCTACTATGTCGAGTACCGCACGGGCGACCAGCATCCCCGCTACATGCGCGTGGAACGCCAGGGGACCTGGATGGTCGACGGCCGACCGGTGACGAAGACCTTCGTCACGGCCCCGACGCCCCAACTGCTGCTGGACGCCAATGAATTGGCCGAAGGCAAGGCCTATTCGGAAGTCTCGGCCGCCTCCCACAGCCCCGACCACAGCCTGTTCGCCTATGCCGAGGACGCGCAAGGGTCCGAGGTGCACAAGATCTACGTCAAGGATCTGGCGACCGGCGAAGTCCTGCCCGAGGTCATCGAGAGCGCCACCGGCGACTTCACCTTCTCGCCTGACAGCCGGTGGATTTTCTGGACCAATCGCGACGACAACGGACGGCCGGACAAGATCTTCCGCCGTCCGGCGCGCGGCGGCGAAACCACCCTGGTCTATGAGGAGGAAGACGACGGCATGTTCATCGGCGTCGGCCGCACCGCCGACGACCGGTTCATCGTCATCGGCATCCAGAACCAGGAGACGTCCGAGGCCCGCTATATTCCCGCCGACGACCCGACCGCTGCGCCGGTCGTTCTGGAGCCGCGCCAGGTCGCCGTCCGCTATGACGTCGATCACTGGGACGACCGCTGGGTGATCCGCACCAACGCCGACGACGCCATCGACTTCAAGATCGTTCAGGCGCCGACCGAAACGCCCGGCAGGGCGCATTGGACGGATCTCGTCCCCCATACGCCGGGTCGTTTCATCGAGGGGATGGACCTGACCCGCCATCATCTGGCGCGCCAGGAACGGGCCGACGCCAACACCCGCATCATCATCCGCGATCGCGCCGGGGCCGAACATGCGATCGCCGTCGATGAACCGGCCTTCGCCCTGTCGCTGTCGGGCGCGTCGGAGTTCGACACCACGACGACCCGCTACAGCTACAACTCGCCGTCCACCCCGACCCAGACCTATGACTACGACATGGCGTCGCGGGAACGCACGCTGCGCAAGACCCAGGAAATCCCGTCGGGCCACAATATCGAAGACTATGTGGTCGAACGGCTGAACGCCCCCGCCGCCGACGGTCAACTGGTGCCTGTCACCGTCCTGCGCCGCCGCACCACGCCGATCGACGGCTCGGCCCCGCTGCTGCTGTACGGCTACGGCTCCTACGGCATCCCTATGCCGGCGGGCTTCTCGACCAATCGTCTGTCGCTGGTGGATCGCGGCTGGATCTACGCCATCGCCCACATCCGGGGTGGATCGGACAAGGGCTGGGGCTGGTTTCTCAGCGCCCGCCGGATGACCAAGAAGAACACCTTCACCGATTTCATCGCCGCCGCCGAACATCTGATCGCGCAGAACTACGCCACGGCCGGAAACATCGTGGCCCAGGGCGGATCGGCCGGCGGCATGCTGATGGGCGCCGTCAACAATATGCGGCCGGACCTCTGGGCCGGGATCATCGGCCAGGTGCCCTTCGTCGATGTGATCAACACGATGAGCGACACCTCCCTGCCGCTGACCCCGCCGGAATGGCCCGAATGGGGCAATCCGATCGAGGACCCGGACGCCTACGACTATATGATGAGCTACAGCCCCTATGATCAGGTGAAGCCCCAGGCCTATCCCGCCGTCCTGGCGACGGGCGGCCTGTCCGATCCACGGGTGACCTATTGGGAGCCGGAGAAGTGGGTCGCCAAGCTGCGGCCCGCCACCACCTCGGGCAAGCCGGTCCTGCTGAAGATCAATATGGAGGCCGGCCACGGCGGCGCCGCCGGCCGGTTCGACTATCTGAAGGAGGTCGCCCACGACTACGCCTTCGCAGTCTGGGCGATCGAAAAGGGCTGGGAGACGGCTTAACCCGCCGCACCGGCGGCTTCAGCTCTTGGGCTGAAGCCGCGCCGCCAGGCTGGAGGTGTCCCAGCGATTGCCGCCCATGGCCTGGACCTCGGCGTAGAACTGATCGACCAGGGCCGTCAGGGCCAGGCGCGCCCCGTTCGACCGCGCCTCGTCCAGAACCAGGCCCAGATCCTTTCGCATCCAATCGACGGCGAAGCCGAAGTCGAACCGGCCCTGGGCGGCGGTCTTCCAGCGATTGTCCATCTGCCAGCTCTGGGCCGCCCCCTTGGACACGGCGTCGAAGACGGCGTCCGTATCCAGGCCGGCGACTTGAGCGAAATGGACCGCTTCGGCCAGTCCCTGGACCACGCCGGCGATGGCGATCTGATTGACCATCTTTGTCAGCTGGCCCGAGCCCGCCGGTCCCATATGTTTGATCGCCTTGGAATAGGCCTTCAGCGCCGGTTCCGCCCGAGCCAGAGCCTCGGCGTCGCCGCCGGCCATGACGCTGAGCTGGCCGTTTTCGGCGCCCGCCTGACCGCCTGAGACCGGAGCGTCGATAAAGGCGCGCCCGACCTCGGCCGCCGCCTCGGCCATTTCCCGCGCCAGCCGGGCCGAGGTCGTGGTGTGATCCACGATGACCGCCCCTTCGGCCAGGTGCGGCAGGGCCTCGGTCACGACCGCACGCACGTCATCGTCATTGCCGACGCACAGGATGAAAAGCTCTGCTCCCTGCGCCGCCTCCGACACGGTCGCGGCCGCCCGCGCGCCCACGGCCTCGGCCCAGGCCTGCGCCTTGGCCTGGGTGCGGTTGAAGCCGACGACCTCATGGCCGGCGTTCACCAGGTGACGCGCCATCGGGGCGCCCATGACCCCCAGGCCGGCGAAAGCGATCTTCATGGCAGGCTCCCGTGCTTCATCCTGGACTAGGCTGGGTCGGACAAGGGTTCAACCCAGGCTGCGGGTCAACGGGCGGTTAACCTTGCCGCGCCACACTGCCGCGAACTTGCCGGGGTGCGTCCATGTCCGTGAGCGATCGTCCGATCCTCATCAAAAAGGTGAAAAAGGTCTCGGGCGGAGGCCACCACGGCGGCGCCTGGAAGGTGGCCTATGCGGACTTCGTGACGGCCATGATGGCCTTCTTCCTGCTGATGTGGCTGATCAATACGACCGACCCGGAGCAGAAGAAGGGCATCGCCGAATATTTTGCGCCCGCCAGCGTGTCCGAAACCACCTCCGGCTCGGGCGGTCTTCTGGGCGGCACGGCGCTGGGCGACGACGGACCCAAGAGCTCCGGCTCGCAGTCGGTCATCGAACAGCTGGCCCCTGAGGCCCCGCCGGAGACGACCAACACCGGCCCCAGCTCAAACCTCGCCTCCGCCAGCGACGCCGCCCTGCAGGCCGAAATCCAGAAGCGCGAGGCGGCCGAGTTCGCCAGTGCGGCGGAATCGCTGCGCCAGGCCATGCAATCCATGCCGGAACTGGCCGAACTGTCCAAACAGCTGATCGTGGATCAGACGCCCGAGGGCCTGCGCATCCAGTTGGTGGACCAGGAAGGCCGGTCCATGTTCGACAACAACTCGGCCCGACCCAATGCGCGGGCCCAGATCCTGCTGCGCGCCGTCGCCAAGGTGATCAACCAGCTGCCCAACCGCATCTCCATCACCGGCCACACCAGCGCCACGCCGGGCTCGAACCGCGCCAGCGGCCCGGCCGACTGGAGCCTGTCCTCCGAACGCGCCAACGGCTCGCGGCTCGTGTTGCAAAGCGCGGGCGTGGACCCCGATCGGGTCTATTCGGTCGCCGGCAAGGCGGGCTCTGACCCCCTCTATCCCGACGATCCCAGCCTGCCGGGCAACCGCCGCATCGCCATCGTCCTGCTGCGCGAGGCCCCGGTCCTGCCTATGGACACCTCGCTGTGATCCTGAGCGGCTGTGGCGCCTTGGCGCTTGCGGCCGAGCGCCCAATCGCGCCAAATCGCGGCATGAGCGTCAGACCGTCCTATTTTGGGCCAGATCGGGTGCGGACCTAGAGTCGTGACCCAACATGTGCCGACACGCCAGCTCCGGTTCTTCATGACCTCGGTCGCCCCGTGTCCCTATCTGCCGGGCAAGACGGAACGGAAGGTGTTCGCAAACCTCCCCTTTTCGGACGGCGCCCACGTCAATGACGAACTGACCCTGGCGGGTTTCCGCCGCAGCCAGAACATCGCCTATCGCCCGGCCTGCGAGGCCTGCGACGCCTGCGTCTCGGTCCGCCTGCCTGTGCCGGACTTCGCCTTCAGCCGCTCCCAGCGCAAGGTTCTGGCGCGCAACGCCGACCTGACGCGCGCCCTGGTCGAGGCCGAGGCCACGACCGAACAGTTCCAGCTGCTGCGCCGCTATCTGACCCGCCGCCACCCTTTGGGCGGCATGAGCGATATGGGCTGGCTCGACTATGTCGCCATGGTCGAGGACACGGCCGTGCGCACCCATCTGATCGAATACCGCCTGCCGTCCGACGACGGCGGCCCCGGCGACCTGGTCGCCGTGACCCTGACGGACCTGCTCAGAGACGGCCTGTCCATGGTCTACAGCTTCTACGACCCGCGTCTTGACCGCCGCAGCCTGGGCCGGTTCGCCATACTCGATCATGTACGTCAGGCGGCCCAGGTGGGCCTGCCCTTCGTCTATCTGGGCTACTGGGTCCGGGGCTCGGAGAAGATGGACTACAAGGCGGACTTCCGCCCCCTCGAGGTGCTGGGCAAGCTCGGCTGGAGCCGTTTGGAAGCCTGACTCGCACCCCGAAGCAGCGCCGTCCTATCTGAACTTCCGCAATCCCCTCGGCCCCTGGCGACCGGCGCCGGCGCGCTTGCCCAGCCAGTCCTTCCAGTCGGGCCAGTTGCGCCGCCGTCCGCCGCCGTCGGCCCATTCCGGCCCCTGTTCGGCGTTGAAGACCGTCACATCGGCCAGGCCGCCCTGTTTGAAGCTCTGCAGCTTCACACCCTTGCCGCGCCCCATTTCGGGCAGTTCCGCCAGGGGGAAGATCAGGGTCTTGATGTTCTCGCCGATCGTCGCGACGTAATCCCCCACAGGACTGGTCGGCACGCGCAGCATGGCCAGCATCTCGCCGTTCAGCACCTGTTTGCCGCCCCGCTTCTGCGCCAGGGTGTCGTCCTCCGGCGCGATGAAGCCGTAGCCCGCCTTTGAGGCGATCAGCAGTTTGCCGCCCGGCTGGTGCGCCAGGACGTTGATGATCTCGGCCTTCTCGTCCAGGTCGATCATCAGCCGCAGCGGCTCGCCATGCCCACGACCGGACGCCAGCCTGTCGGCCCCGATGGTGAAGATCCGCCCGTCCGACGCCCCCACCAGCAGCTTGTCGGTCGTATAGGCCGGGACCAGATAGGCCAGCTTGTCGCCTTCCTTGAACTTCAGCTCCGACGGGTCCTCGACCTTACCCTTGGCGGCGCGGATCCAGCCGCGCTCCGACAGGATGACGGTGATGGCCTCGCGCGGGATGAAGGCCTCGGGAGCCACGAAGGCCGAAGCGTCGACCGCCTCGCCCATCGTCGTGCGCCGCGGCGAGATCAGCGCCTTGCGCACCGCCTCAAGCTCTTTGGAAACAGCCTTCCACTGCTTGCCTTCCGACGACGTAAGCGCCTTCAGATTGGCAAGTTCTTCCGACAGCTCCTTGAATTCTTTCTCGATCGTCATCTCTTCCAGACGCGCCAGCTGGCGCAGCCGGGTGTCGAGGATGAAGTCGGCCTGGACCTCGGTCAGGCCGAAGCGAGCGATCAGGACGGCCTTGGGCTGTTCCTCCTCGCGGACGATCCGGATCACCTCGTCCAGGTTCAGGAAGACGATGCGCAGGCCTTCCAGCAGGTGCAGCCGCTTCTCGACCCGGGCGATCCGCCACTGCGACCGGCGGTTCAGCACCTCGCGCCGGTGATCCAGGAAGGCCTTGAGACAGGCTTTCAGCCCCATCACGCGCGGCGTGCCGTCGGCGTCCAGCACGTTCATATTGATCGGGAAGCGGACTTCCAGATCCGACAGCTTGAACAGGCTCTCCATCAGCATCTCGGGCTCGATGGTCCGGTTCTTGGGCTCCAGGATCAGTCGGATGTCCTCGGCCGACTCGTCGCGCACGTCGCCCAGCAGGGGGGCCTTCTTCTGTTCGATCAGGTCGGCCAGCGCCTCGATCAGGCGCGACTTCTGCACCTGGTACGGCATTTCGGTGACGACGATCCGCCAGACGCCGCGGCCCAGGTCCTCGGTCTCCCAGCGCGCGCGCAGCCGCACCCCGCCCCGGCCCGTCTCATAGGCGTCCAGAATGGCTGCGCGGCCTTCGACAGCCACGCCGCCGGTGGGGAAGTCGGGTCCGGGGACCAACTGCACCAGCTCGTCAGTGGTCGCCTCCGGACGGTCCAGCAAAAGCTGACAGGCGTCGATCAGTTCGCCGACATTGTGCGGCGGGATCGAGGTCGCCATGCCCACGGCGATGCCCGAAGACCCGTTGGCCAGAAGATTGGGGAAACCGGCCGGCAGGACGACCGGCTCCTCGTCCTGATCGTCATAGGTGCGGCGGAAATCGACCGCGTCCTGATCTATGCCTTCCAGCAGCAGGACGGCGGCGGGGGTCAGCTTGCACTCGGTATAGCGCATGGCCGCGGCGCTATCGCCGTCGATATTGCCGAAATTCCCCTGGCCGTCGACCAGGGGATAGCGCTGGGCGAAGTCCTGGGCCAGGCGGACCAGGGCCTCATAGATGGAGGCGTCGCCGTGCGGGTGGTATCCACCCATGACCTCCCCGACGACCTTGGCGCATTTGCGCGCCGCCGCCTGCGGGTTCAGCCGCATCTGGTGCATGGCGTACAGGATGCGCCGGTGCACGGGTTTGAACCCGTCGCGCACGTCCGGCAGGGCGCGATTGGTGATGGTCGACAGGGCGTAGGCCAGATAGCGACGGCTGAGCGCCGTCTCCATCGGCTCGTCAATGATACGGCCGCCTTCCGGCGGCGGAGCGTGGATCGTCATGGGCCAGCGAATCGGGGATCGGAAGCGCGAAGTCTAGCCCGTTCGAGACCGGCAGGTCGTCTATCTGTGGGAGATAATGTCGTCGGCGGGGTAACCGAAGGCCGCCCGGCTTCGTATGTGGAGAACTCCACCCGCATCGGGCGCCCGCATGATCCTGCTCCTCTTGTCCTATCTCGCCGGCGTCCTGACGATCGTCAGCCCCTGCATCCTGCCCGTCCTACCGTTCGTCTTCGCTCGGGCGGATCGACCGTTCGTCCGCAACGGCCTGCCCCTCCTGGTCGGCATGGCCTTGACCTTTGCGGGTGTGGCCAGTCTGGCGGCGCTCGGCGGCGGCTGGGCGGTCCGGGCCAATGAGGTCGGAAGATGGATCGCCCTTGCGGTCATGGCGGCGCTGGGCCTCAGCCTGCTGATCCCTGCCGTCGGGGACCGGTTGATGCGGCCCTTCGTGGCGGCCGGGTCGTGGCTCACCGATCGCGCCGAGCGCGGTTCCGCCGACCAGGGCGACATCCGCTCATCTCTGCTGCTGGGCGTGGCGACGGGGCTGCTGTGGGCGCCCTGCGCAGGGCCGATCCTGGGGCTGATCCTGACCGGCGCGGCCTTGCAGGGCGCCGGCGTCGGCTCGACCGTCCTGTTGCTGGCCTATGCGGCCGGCGCCGCCACCTCCCTGGCCCTGGCCCTGCTGGTGGGCGGGCGGGTGTTCAAGGCCATGAAGGGCGCCCTGGGCGTCGGCGAATGGGTGCGGCGCGGCCTGGGGGTTCTGGTTCTGGTCGGGGTCGCCGCCATCGCTCTGGGCATGGACACCGGCCTGCTGACCCGGATTTCGGCCGCCGGCACGGGACGGCTCGAACAGGCCCTGCTGACGACGGTCGGCCGCGGCGTCCCGACCAACACCGCCCCCGCCGACCTGAACAACCTGCCGGTCGAGGGCGTCATGCCGCCCCTGACCGGCGCCACGACCTGGATCAACTCGCCGCCCCTGACCCGCGAGCAACTGCGCGGCAAGGTGGTGGTGGTCGACTTCTGGACCTATTCCTGCATCAACTGCCTGCGCGCCCTGCCCTATGTCCGCGCCTGGGCCGAAAAATATAAGGATCAGGGACTGGTTGTGATCGGCGTCCACACGCCCGAGTTCGCCTTCGAAAAGTCCGAGGCCAATGTGCGCGAGGCCGTCGCCCGTCTCGGGGTCGCCTATCCGGTGGCCATTGACAACGACTTCGCCGTCTGGCGCGCCTTCAAGAACCAGTACTGGCCCGCCCACTATTTCATCGACGCCCAGGGCCGGATCCGCCACCACCATTTCGGCGAGGGCGACTACGACGGCTCCGAACGGGTCATTCAGCAACTGCTGAAGGAGGCCGGCGCCGCCGACGTCGCTTCCGACCTGGTGCAGGTCCAGGCCCAGGGCACCGAGGCCGCCGCCGACATGGCCCAGCTCGCCTCGCCCGAGACCTATGTCGGCTACGCCAGGGCCGAGAATTTCCGTTCGCCCGGTGGTTTCGCGCGCGACGCCGTCAAGACCTATGGGCCGGCGGCCTTGCGGCTGAACGACTGGAGCCTGACCGGCCCCTGGCGGGTGACGCGGGAACACGCCGCCCTGACGGCGCCGGGCGGACGCCTGACCTTCCGGTTCAAGGCGCGGGATCTGCATCTGGTCATGGGGCCGGGGCAAGGCGACGCCGGGGTGCGCTTCCGGGTCCGGATCGACGGGGCCGCGCCGGGATCGGACGCCGGATCGGACATCGACGCCCAGGGCCAGGGCCGCATCGACCGCCAGCGGCTGTATCAGCTGGTTCGCCAAGCCGGCCCGGTGCGCGAACGCACCTTCGAGATCGAATTCCTGGACCCCGGCGCCCAGGTCTTCGCCTTCACCTTCGGCTAGTTCGGCTCAGCCCGCCGCCGGCACGATGGTGACGCTCTCGCCACAGCCGCAGGCGTCGGTCTGGTTGGGATTGTTGAACACGAATTTCGAGGCCAGCCGGGTTGTCTCATAGTCGATCTCGGTGCCGATCAGGAACAGGACGGCCTTGGGCTCGATCAATATGGTGACCCCCTTGTCCTCGACCACCTCGTCCAGGGGGCCGATCTCATCGGCATAGGCGAAGGTGTATTCCTGGCCTGCGCAGCCGCCGTTCTTGACCCCGATCCGCAGGCCGATGTGGCTGTTGTCGGCCTTGTCCAGGATTTCGCGCACGCGCGCGGCGGCGGCGTCCGTCAGGGTCACGACCTTGGGGCGCGGGCGGCGGGGACGGGATGTGGTTTGAAGTTCGCTCATCAGAACATGTTCAGGGCCAGCTTGGCCTCGTCGCTCATCTTGGAGGCGTCCCACGGCGGGTCGAACACCAGATTGGCCTTGGCGCTGCGAACGCCCTCCACCTTCTCCACCGCCGTCTCGACCCAGCCCGGCATTTCGCCGGCGACGGGACAGCCCGGCGCAGTCAGGGTCATGTCCACCACCACGTCGCGGTCGTCATTGACGTCCACCCGGTAGATCAGCCCCAGCTCATAGATGTCGACCGGGATTTCCGGATCATAGACAGTCTTCAGCGCCCCGATCAGATCCTCAGTCAGCCTGTCCAGCTCGGCTTGAGACAGGGCGCTCTTCTGCGGCTCGGCCCAGGCTTCCTTGAAGGCGTCGCTGTCTTGAATAGGGTCGTCTGTCATGGCGTTATACGAAGAAGTTCCGCGCCTTGATCAGCGCATCCACGAAGGCGTCGGCATCCTCCACGGTGTTATATAGGGCGAAGGAGGCGCGGGTGCTCGACGTCACCCCCATTCTTTTCGCCAGCGGCTCGGCGCAGTGCAGTCCGGCCCGCACCGCCACCCCGTAACGGTCCATGATCTGGGCCACGTCGTGGGCGTGGGCGCCCTCGACGGCGAAGGTCAGGATCGCGCCCTTGCCTTCCACCTGCCCCAGGATCCGCAGCCAGTTCTGCCCCCGCAGGCGATCAACCGCATGCTGGTACAGCGCATGCTCATGCGCCTGAACCGACGTCCGGTCGTATTGCGCCAGCCATTCCAGCGCCACGCCCAGGCCGATGGCCTCCAGGATGGGCGGCGTCCCCGCCTCGAACCGATGGGGCGGCTTGGCGTAGGTCACGCGGTCCGTCTCGACCGTCTCGATCATCTCGCCCCCGCCCTGATAGGGCGGCAGGGCCTCCAGCGCCTCGGCCTTGCCATACAGGGCGCCGATGCCGGTCGGGGCGAACAGTTTGTGACCCGTCAGCACATAGAAGTCGCAGCCGATGGCCTGAACGTCCGGCGTCGCATGGACGGCGCCCTGGCAGCCGTCGATCAGCACCTGAGCGCCCGCCGCATGGGCCAGGCGGCTGATCTCCGCGACCGGATTGATGGTGCCCAGCACGTTCGACATATGGGTGACCGCGACCATTCGCGTCCTCGGTCCCAGCAGTTCGGCATAGGCCGCCATGTCCAGAGAGCCGTCGTCCAGCACCGGAATCCATCTGATCACCGCCCCGCGCCGTTCGCGCAGCAGATGCCAGGGCACGATGTTGGAGTGATGCTCCATCTCCGAGACGATGATCTCGTCGCCGGGTTCGATGCTCAACCCCAGCCCGTTGGCCACCAGATTGATCGCCTCGGTCCCGCCCTTGGTCCAGACGACCTGTTCGGGGCTCTCGGCGTTCAGGAAGCGGGCCACGATCTCCCGCGCCTTCTCGAAGGCCTCGGTCGCCTCGTTCGACAGGGTGTGCAGACCGCGGTGGACGTTGGCGTATCCGCCCTCCATCGTCACGACCAGGGCGTCGATCACCGCGCGCGGCTTCTGGGCCGAAGCGGCGTTGTCCAGATAGACCAGCGGTCTCCCGTTCACCTGCCGCGACAGGATCGGAAACTGCGCCCGGACGGCGTAGGGATCAAACAGGGTCACAACCGAGCCGTCAGCCATTCCCGCGCCACCTCTCTTGCGCCCTCGTGCTCGATCCGGTCGATGACCTCGATCAGGAAGGCCTGGGTCAGCAGGGCGCGCGCTTCCTCGGCCGGAACCCCGCGCTGCTGCATGTAGAACAGGGCGCTCTCGTCCAACGCCCCGACCGTATTGCCGTGGGCGCACTGCACGTCGTCGGCGTAGATGATCAGTTCCGGCTTGGCGTCGATCTCGGCCCGTTCGGAGGCGATCAGGGCGTGGTGCCCCATCCGCGCATCCGTGCCGTCGGCCCCGCGCTCGACCACGATCTTGCCCTGGAAGACGCCCCGCGCCGTGTCGCGCGCCACGCCCTTGATCAGCTGGCTGGTCGCGCCGTCATGCTCCATGTGCCGCACCACGCTGGTCAGGTCGGCGTGGCGCGATCCGTTCAGCAGATAAAGACCGTCGGCCTGGACCTGTGCGCCCTGGGCGAAGTGGGAAATCCGGGTCTCGATCCGTTGCAGCCTGGCTCCGGTGGCGATGACGGTCTGGCGATAGACGCCGCCCGCCTCGACCTTCACATGGGCCTCGGACACGGAAATGGCGTCCTCCGGCTCCTCGACCAGGACGACGCGCGTCACCTCGGCCCCGGCCGCCACATCCAGCTCCAGCGTATTGTGGGCGACATAGGCCGAGCCCGCGCCCTCATGCGTCTCCAGCAGCAGCAGCTTGGCGCCCGCCCGCGCAGCCACCCGCGCGCTCGCCGTATGACCCGTTCCCACGGCGTCGGAGATGTAGCGCAGCCGCAGCGTCTGCTCGCCCGAGGCGATGAAGTCCGTTACGCCCACGGCCCGCCCGTTGGCGAAGACGACAGCCTCGCCGCCGAGGTCATAAAAGGGCCCCGGCGCGCCCACCGCCGCCGTGCCCGAAGGCTCAGGCGCCTCGCGAAGCCAGCGCTTCAGATCGCTGTATTTCCAGGCTTCCGTCCGCCGCGACGGAAAGGTCGAGGCGTCGGTCAGGTCGATGGCGAAGGTCGCGCTCACGCCGCCCCCTCAAGCACCGGCGGGAGATATTTGTCATACCCCTCCGCCTCCAGCTGAAGCGCCAGCTCGGGCCCGCCCGAGGCCACGATCCGCCCCCCCGCCAGCACATGGACCCGGTCCGGTTTGATATAGTCCAAGAGGCGCTGATAGTGGGTGATGACCAGCATGGCGCGATCCGGCGACCGCAGCGCATTCACCCCTTCCGACACGATCCGCAGGGCGTCGATGTCCAGGCCGGAATCGGTCTCGTCCAGAATCAGCAGCGACGGCTCCAGCAGGGCCATCTGCAGGATCTCCATCCGCTTCTTCTCTCCGCCGGAGAAGCCGACGTTCAAAGGACGTTTGAGCATGTCGAAGTCCATTTTCAGGCTTCGGGACGCCTCGCGGACCAGCTTCAGGAAGGCCGGCGCCGCCACCTCCTCCTCGCCCCGCGCGCGCTTCTGCGCATTCAGCGCCGTCCGCACGAAGGTCAGGGCCGGGACGCCGGGAATCTCTATCGGATACTGGAACGACAGGAAGACGCCCTTGGCCGCCCGCTCCGCCGGCTCCAGCGCCAGCAGGTCCTCGCCCGCCCATTCGACCGCGCCTTCAGTCGCCTCATATCCGGGCCGGCCCGACAGGGCGTAACCCAGCGTCGACTTCCCGGCCCCGTTCGGCCCCATGATGGCGTGCACCTCGCCGGCGGGAACGTCGAGCGTCAGCCCCTTGAGGATCGGCTTGTCCCCGACGGAGACGTGGAGGTTGGATATAGTCAGCATCGTCAAACAGTCTCTTCCAACGCCAGGATCGCGCCTTCGGGCATTGTCCAATTCGTGGGGATATGGTCAAAATCGCCACCGCATATCGTCCGGCCGTCCGGCCCGAATGCGATGAATATCCAGCGAGGCGGATCGGGAAAGCCGTGCCAGACGCGCTCCATCAGAATCCAGCTCTCGTCATCGGTCTCGACAGCCGCGACGAGAAAGTCCGCGTACGTTTTCAGCGTCCTGTGAGCTTCAAACGCCTTTTGCTCGGTTGACGTCGGCGTCCGCCATTCAACCGTACGCCTCAGGCGCTCGTTGGCGCGCTTGTCGTTCATCAGGCCTGATGACGGCACCCCCTTCGTGACCTTGTTGGCGAACCCCGCCCGTCGATCCGTCATCCGACCGAGCCTTCCAGACTGATCGCCACCAGCTTCTGCGCTTCCACCGCGAACTCCATCGGCAGTTCCTGCAGAACGTCGCGGACGAAGCCGTTGACCAGCAAGGCCACCGCCTCCTCCTGCGACAGGCCGCGCTGCTGGGCGTAGAACAGCTGGTCGTCCGACAGGCGCGTCGTCGTCGCCTCATGCTCCAGCTGGGCCGAGCCGTTGCGGGCCTCGATATAGGGGATGGTATGCGAGCCGCAGTCCTTGCCGATCAGCAGACTGTCGCACTGGGTGAAGTTTCTCACCCCCGTCGCCTTCGGATGCACCGAGACCAGGCCGCGATAGTTCGAGTCCGACCGACCCGCCGACACCGCCTTGGCGATGATCCGCGACTTGGTGTTCTTGCCCAGGTGGATCATCTTGGTGCCCGTGTCGGCCTGCTGATGTCCGTTGGTGATGGCGATGGAATAGAATTCGCCCGAGCTTTCCTCGCCCTTCAGGATGCAGGACGGATATTTCCACGTCACCGCAGAACCGGTCTCGACCTGGGTCCACGACACCTTGGATCGATCGCCCCGGCAATCGGCGCGCTTGGTGACGAAGTTGTAGATGCCGCCCCGCCCTTCCGCGTCGCCGGGGTACCAGTTCTGGACCGTCGAATACTTCACCTCGGCGTCGTCCAGCGCCACGATCTCGACCACGGCCGCGTGCAGCTGGTTCTCGTCGCGCATCGGCGCCGTGCAGCCCTCAAGATACGAGACGTAGCTGCCCTTGTCGGCGATGATCAGGGTCCGTTCGAACTGGCCCGTCTGGCTCGCATTGATGCGGAAATAGGTCGACAGCTCCATCGGGCATCGCACGCCCGGCGGGATGTAGACGAACGACCCGTCGGAAAAGACCGCGCTGTTCAGGGCCGCGAAATAGTTGTCCGAGACCGGCACCACCGATCCCAGATATTGCCGCACCAGCTCGGGATATTCGCGCAAGGCCTCGGAAATCGGCATGAAGATCACGCCCGCCTTGGCCAACTCCTCCTTGAAGGTGGTGACCACGGACACGCTGTCGAACACGGCGTCCACGGCCACGCGCGGCGCGCCCTGCACCCCCGCCAGAACCTCCTGCTCCTTCAGCGGAATGCCCAGCTTCTTGTAGACTTCCAGGATCTCGGGATCGACCTCGTCCAGCGACTTCGGCCCTTCCTTCTTCTTCGGCGCGGCGTAGTAGAACAGGTCCTGATAATCGACGGGCTCGTAACGAACCGCCGCCCAGGTCGGCTCCTCCATCGCCAGCCAGCGCTCATAGGCGGCTAAGCGCCATTCCAGCATCCATTCCGGCTCGCCCTTCTTCTCGGAGATGAAGCGCACGATGTCGGCGTTCAGACCCCTGGGGGCGAACTCCTGCTCCACATCCGAGGTGAAGCCGTACTTGTACCGTTCCAGTTCGGCGACGGTGTCGATGGTTTCCTTGACGGCGGCCATCAGGCGACCTCTCTCACGCGCGCGGCGGCGCGTGCCTTGTGTTTGGTCCAGGCGTCCACCCAGGCGTCGGCGAACCGCGCCCAGTCGCCCTCGGTCGTGCCCCAGCCGCCGGAGACGCGCACGCCCCCCGTGGCCAGCCTATTCAGTCCCATCGCGCTGATCGTCTTGGACGGCTTGACCTTGCCCGAGGAACAGGCCGAACCGGCGGACACCATGATCCCGACCAGATCGAGGGTGATCAACTGTTGCGGGCTGTCCCAGCCCTCGGCGGCCAGGAACAGGGTGTTGGGCAGGCGATCGGCGCCCTCGCCGATGATGGTCGCCCCGGCCGCCTTGACGCGCGCCTGGGCGGCGTCACGCCAGGCCGCATGCGACGCGACAGTCTCCAGATCGCGCGCGGCGCAAACGGCGGCGACGCCGAATCCGGCGATGCCCGGCCCGTTCTCGGTCCCGGCGCGCAGGCCCCGCTCCTGCCCCGCCCCGTGCAGGATGCGCACGCCCGACACGCCTTCCTTGAAGACCAGGGCGCCGACGCCCTGGGGACCGCCCAGCTTGTGCGCCGACAGGGTCAGGCTGTCCGCATCCAGAGCCCGTATATTGACGGCGATCTTGCCCGCCGACTGGATGGCGTCGACGTGCAGCCAGCCGCCGGCGGCCCGCACCAGGGCCGCCGCCTGCGCGATCGGCTGGATCACGCCGCTTTCATTGTTCGCATGATGGATGGCGACCACCGCCCGACCGGGCCGCGCCAAGGCCTCGGCCAGCCAGGCCAGATCGACCACCCCGTTCGCATCGACCGGCAGAATCTCGACCGGCGCGCCTGCCGCCGCCGCAGCCTCGGCCACGCACGGATGTTCGGTCGCCGACACGATCAGCCGTTCGCACCCGGCCGCCAGGGCGCTGGCGATCGCTTGCGCATTGGCCTCGGTGCCGCCCGAGTTGAACACCACCGCCGTCGGATCGGCGCCGACCAGTTCGGCGACCTGGGCGCGCGCCGTCTCGATCCGCGCCCGCGCCCGACGGCCGGCGGCGTGGACCGCCGACGGATTGCCGTTGTCGGCCAGGGCCTGGGTCATGATCTCCAGAACCTCGGGCCGCACCAGCCCTGAGGCGTTGTAGTCCAGATAGACCGCGCTCACGCCGCCGCCTCCACCGCCACGGGCGGATCGACATGCTGGCGTCGCCGACCGGTGCGATTCATCACCACATCCTCCAGCGAAACCCCGGCCAGATAGCGATGGATCTCGTCGCCCAAGTCCTCCCAGAGATTGTGGGTGATGCAGCGCTCGCCGGCCAGCATGCAGCCCTTGGGTGTTCCGTGCGCCACGCACCGGGTCGCGCGGATCGGCTCGTCCACGGCCAGCACGATTTCCGCCACCACCGTCTCATCCGCCCCCTTGGCCAGGCGATAGCCGCCGCCGGGCCCGCGCACGCTCTTGACCAGGCCGCTCTTGCGCAGCCGGGCGAACAGCTGCTCCAGGTAACTCAGCGAAATCTCCTGCCGCGCGGCGATCTCGGCTAAGGAAACCGCCCGGATTTCGCCGCCCTCGCCGCGTCCGTTCTTCGCCAGATCGGCCATCGCCATCACGGCGTATCGTCCCTTGGTCGACAGACGCATATCGCACCTTCAAAAATTGCGCGCTTTCCGGGGCTCTTGTGTTAGAACCCGCGCCTTCGCAAAGGCGGCGCGCTTGCGGAGGGACTTAGAAAGTCCCACCTCGGCGGTCAAGTATTACGCTCACGCGAAATGACAGTTGAACGGATTCCAGAGCCCCTATGCCTGAAGTCATCCTGCCCGGCGCCTCCGGCCGCATCGAAGGCCGCTATTCTCCGGGCAAGCGCCCGAACGCCCCGATCGCCCTGATCCTGCACCCGCATCCCAAGGCGGGCGGTCATATGAACAACCCGGTCGCCGTCACCCTGCACCAGCTGTTCCAGCAGCGCGGCTTCGCCACCCTGCGCTATAATTCGCGCGGCGTCGGCAAGTCGCAGGGCGAGTTCGATTCCGGCATCGGCGAACTGGCGGACGCGGCCACGGCGCTGGACTGGCTTCAGGCCAACAACCCCGGCGCCAGCCAGACCTGGGTCGCGGGCTATCAGTTCGGCGCCTATATCGGCATGCAGCTTCTGATGCGTCGGCCCGAGACGGACGGCTTCATCTCGGTCTCGCCGCCGTCCAACATGTACGACTTCAGCTTCCTGGCGCCCTGCCCCGCCTCGGGTCTGTTCCTGCACGGCACGGCCGACACCATCGTCCCCCCGGTCGAGGTGGAGCGGGTGGTCAACAAGCTGCGCACCCAGAAGGGCATCGTCATCGACTATGAGCTGGAAGAGGGCGCCAGCCACTTCTGGCAGGATCATATGGCCGCCGTGGATCGCCGCGTCGGCGCCTATCTGGACAAGCGGCTGGAAGAAAAGCCGGCCTGAACCTCAGGCCGGCCGCTCGGTTCACACGGGCTTGGCGTCCTCCGATCGGGTCCGCCACAGCGAATAGCCGACGCCTGCGGCCAATATGGCCGCCGTCACGCTCAGCGAGACGGCGGGCGGGATCTTGTCCAGTCCCATCAGGGGCGCGGCGATCACCTTGCCGCCGATGAAGATCAGCAGCACGGCCAGGGCCTGTTTCAGATAGGCGAAGCGGTGGATGACCGCCGCCAGGGCGAAATACAGCGCCCGCAGGCCCAGAATGGCGAAGATGTTGGACGTATAGACGATATAGGGGTCGGTGGTGATGGCGAAGATGGCCGGCACCGAATCCACCGCGAACACCACGTCCGCCAGTTCGATCATCACCAGGGCGAGAAACAGCGGCGTGACGTGCAGCGCCGTCCGGCCCGTCTTGTTCGACTGACGCACGAAGAAGGCGTGTCCGTGCAAGGTCTCCGTCACCGGCAGACGGCGACGCAGCCAGGCCAGCAGCCGATTGTCGGCGATGTCCTGCTCATTCTCGTGACGGGCGGCGAACATCTTGATCCCGGTAAAGACCAGGAAGGCCGCGAAAAGATACAGCACCCACTCATAGCGGCTGACCAGGGCCGCCCCGCCCGCGATCATCAGGGCCCGCAGGACGATCACCCCGACGATGCCCCAGAACAGCACCCGGTGCTGGTAGATGCGCGGTATGGAAAAGGCCCCGAAGATCATGGCGATGACGAAGACATTGTCCATCGCCAGGCTCTTTTCGATCGCAAAGCCGGTCAGATACTCCAGCCCCTTTTCCGACCCCAGCTCCCACCAGACGAAGCCGCCGAACGCCAGGGCGATCGCAATGTACATCGAAGACAGCAGCAGGCTCTCGCGAACCCCGATTTCATGATCCTTGCGGTTCAGAACGCCCAGGTCGAGCGCCAGCAGCAGGCCCACGATTCCAATGAAGCCGACCCACATCCATGCGGGCTTGCCCAGCCATTCGGCCAGCAGAAAATCCACGTCTACCTCCATCAATGTCGAGAGGCGGCCGACATCGCGATCGAAGGATCGCCAGAGGGGCCCGGATCGCCGCCTCTTATGGCTAAGATAGAGCCGAATGCGCGTCAACGGGCGCGACAAACGGTCTCGCCGGGTCCACATAGGGGCCAGTGGAACCCTGCCGATAAGGCCTCGCTAGACCCCCATGACGCAAACCGCTTCCCCCTCCCCTGCCGCCGCATCGCGGCGCGGCCACGACATCGTCATCATCGGCGGCGGCGCGGGCGGGCTTGAGCTCGCCGCACGCCTCGGCCGTCGGTTCGGTCCGCGCGAGGGCCGTCGGCGCGTCCTGCTGATCGACCGCTCCATCTTCCACCTGTGGAAGCCCAGCCTGCACGAGGTGGCGGCGGGGTCGCTGGACAGCCATCAGGAGGGCCTGTCCTATCCCGTCCTGGCGCGCCGCAACCATTTCAGCTTCGCCTTCGGCGACCTGACCGGCCTCGATCCGGCGAACAAGACCCTGACCCTGGGCGAAATCCGCGATCAGGACGGCGCCGTGCTGGTCGCCCCGCGCACCCTGGCCTTCAACACCCTGGTGCTGGCGATCGGCAGCGGATCGAACCTGTTCAACACGCCGGGCGCGGCCGAACACGCCCATCTTCTGGAAGACGTCGCCGACGCCGAGGCTTTCAACAAACGTTTGACCAGCGCCTTCCTGGCTGCGGCCTATTCGGATGATCGCAGGCTGAGCATCGCCATCGTCGGGGCCGGCGCGACGGGGGTGGAGCTCTCCACCGAACTGATCGAAGGCCATGACGAACTGTCTGCGGGCCTGACGCCGGACCAGAGGTTCGACATCGACGTCACCATTGTGGAGGCGGCGCCCCGCATCCTGGGCGGTCTTCCGGAACGGGTTTCGACCAAGGCGGCCCAGGCCCTGGAGGCCAAGGGGGTGCGGCTGCTGACCGACGCCAAGGTCCAGGCCGTCCATGCGGACCGGCTGGAGACGTCCAGAGGCGCGGTTCCCGCCGACCTGATCGTCTGGGCCGCCGGGGTCAAGGCCGCCGAGACCAACCGCGACCTCGGTCTGACGACGGGATGTCTCAATCAGTTCGTCGTAGACGACCGGCTGCGGACCTCCGCCCCAGACATCTACGCCCTGGGCGACTGCGCCGAAGCGCCAGGCCCCGACGGGCGCCCGGTCCCCGCCCGCGCCCAGGCCGCCGCCCAA
Source organism: Brevundimonas sp. GW456-12-10-14-LB3 (assembly GCF_059424365.1). Classification (NCBI taxonomy): domain Bacteria; kingdom Pseudomonadati; phylum Pseudomonadota; class Alphaproteobacteria; order Caulobacterales; family Caulobacteraceae; genus Brevundimonas; species Brevundimonas sp. GW456-12-10-14-LB3. Next base: position 10,258 of record NZ_JBWKZJ010000005.1, on the reverse strand, counting down.
CAGGCCGCCTATCTGGCCCAGGCCCTGGCGGACCCGGCTCGCGATCCCGGCCCCTATGTCTATCGCGACCGGGGGTCGCTGGTGTCGCTGGGCGGGGACCGGGGCGTGGGATCGCTGATGGGCAATCTGAGCGGGCCGAACTTCCTGATCGAGGGGCTGATCGCCAAATGGGCCTATATGGCCCTGCACCTGGACCACCACCGGGCCATTCTGGGCGTCCGTCGCACCGTCATCCTGGCCTTGTCGCGACTGCTGCACCGCCGCGTCTCGGGTCGGCTCAAGCTGCACTGAGCCGCCGTGATCAGTGCGGCGGCTCCTCCGCGCCGCGTGGCGGGGCGTGGGCGCGCACGCACCAGATGACGCTGACGATCATCATCAGTATGGCCAGTATCTCCACCAGGGCCGGCCCCCGCCCCTCCCAGACATAGCCGTAGACGAAGGCGAACACCGTCTCGAACACGATCATCTGGCCCAGCATGGCCAGGGGCAGGCGGCGGCTGGCCTGGTTCCACAGGGCGTTGCCGATGATGGAGGCCAACAGGGCCACGCCCAGGCAGACCCCCGCCAGATGCAGCCACTGCCCCCCGCTCCAGTCCTGGGCGGTCCAAACCGCCGGGACCGCCAGGATCAATGCCAGGCCGCCGGTCACGACGCCGGTCAGCAGGGACCAGTCATGGGGCGAGACCTCGGGCAGCCGCGCCATCCAGCGGCTATTGCCCACCGCATAGGCCGACCAGGACGCCAGGGCGCCCAGGGCGCAGACCAAGCCGATCAGGGCCTGAGCCCCCGTCGGTCCCTCCGCCCCCGCCTCCGCCTGAGCCAGGGCCCGCCAGCCGATCAGGGCCACCGCCAGGGCGGCCAGGACGATGGGCGGCGCCGCGCGCGACAGGGAGGGTCCGCTGCGGTCCCTCAGCCCCCACAGGGCCACCACCACCGGCACCATGCCGACGATCAGGGCCGAGGCCGCCACCCCGGCCAGATGCACCGCGACCACCAGAAAGGCGAAATAGATCAGATTGCCCGCCAGGCTCAGCCAGACCAGGGCGCGCCATGTCCGCGCCTCGATCAAGGGCGCCAGCCGCCGCCAGCGCGGGGCGATCAGGACGGCGGCGATCAGCCCATAGGCCAGATACCGCCCGGCGGTCAGCAGCAGGGGCGAGGCCTCGGGCGCAAACTTGGGCGCCAGGAAGACCAGCCCCCACATCGCGCCTGCGCCCAGGCCGGAGGCGACGCCCCACAGCCGGCCCGAGGATGCCGCCGTCATATCGCGCTCCGCCTTAAACCTGGCCTGCGCTTACACGGTTCGCCTTACAGCGAAAACCGCCCTGGACGTCAGGCCGCCTCGACCGCCTCTTCGGCCGGGACGGTGCGGATCATATAGTCGAAGGCGGCCAGCCCTGCCTTGGAGCCCTCACCCATCGCCACCACGATCTGCTTATAGGGCACAGTCGTCACGTCGCCCGCCCCGAAGACGCCTGGCTGAGACGTCTCGCCCCGGTGATCCACCTCGATCTCGCCGCGCGTCGTCAGGGCGACGGCGCCGTGCAGCCATTCGGTGTTCGGCACCAGGCCGATCTGGACGAAGACGCCTTCCAGATCGACGTCGTGATGGGCGTCGGAGTTGCGGTCCTTATAGACCAGGCCCGTCACCTTCTCGCCGTCGCCGCGCACCTCGGTGGTCAGGGCCGAGGTGACGATCCGCACGTTCGGCAGGGTCGCCAGCTTGCGTTGCAGTACCGCATCGGCCCGCAGTTCGCTGTCGTACTCGATCAGGGTCACATGGGCCACGATGCCCGCCAGGTCGATCGCCGCCTCGACGCCGGAGTTGCCGCCGCCGATCACCGCCACCCGCTTGCCCTTGAACAGCGGCCCGTCGCAGTGCGGGCAATAGGCCACGCCCTTGTTCTTGTACTGGTCCTCGCCCGGCACGTTCATCTGGCGCCAGCGGGCGCCGGTCGACAGGATGACGGTGCGCGACTTCAGACTGGCGCCGTTCTCCAGCACCACCTCGTGCAGACCGCCCGGAACCTTGGCCGGGATCAGCTTGGCCGCCTTCTGCAGGTTCATCAGGTCCACCTCATATTCGCGGACATGCTGCTCCAGATGGGCGGCCAGTTTCGGCCCCTCGGTATGGGGCACCGAGATGAAGTTCTCGATCGCCATGGTGTCCAGCACCTGGCCGCCGAACCGTTCGGCCACGATGCCGGTGCGGATGCCCTTGCGCGCCGTATAGATGGCGGCCGCCGCCCCGGCGGGACCGCCGCCGACCACCAGGACGTCGAACGGGTCCTTGGCCTTCAGCCGCTCGGCGGCCCGCGCCTCGGCGCCCGAATCCAGCTTGGCGACGATCTGCTCCAGCTCCATCCGGCCCTGGCCGAACAGTTCGCCGTTCAGGAAGACCGTCGGCACGGCCATGATCTTGCGCTCGTCCACCTCGTCCTTGAACAGGCCGCCTTCGATGGCGACGTGTTTGATGCGCGGGTTCAGCACGCTCATCAGGTTCAGGGCCTGCACCACGTCGGGGCAGTTCTGGCACGACAGCGAGAAATAGGTCTCGAACACATAGTCGCCCTCCAGATCCTTGACCTGCTGGATCACCTCCTGCGCCGCCTTGGACGGATGGCCGCCGACGTGCAGCAGGGCCAGCACCAGCGAGGTGAACTCGTGGCCCAGAGGAATCCCCGCGAACCGCACCCCGATGTCGGTGCCCTTCCTGCGGATCAGGAAGCTGGGCTGGCGTTCGTCGTCATAGTCGCGGCCCATCTCGACCTTGCCGTGCGAGACCGAGACGATCTCCTCCAGCAGGGTCTTCAGCTCCTGCGACTTGGGCCCGGCGCCCAGAGAGGCGACCAGTTCGACCGGATGGACGATGTTCTTGAGGTAGCTCTCGAGCTGAGATTTCAGATTGGCGTCCAGCATGGGGCAGTCCTCGAATTCCAGGGTGACGCGCCGCCTTCGAGCCGATCCCGGCGAGGCTTGCGCGATAGGGTCCGGCCCCCACGAAACAGGGCGGCGGCCGGGTGGGTCCGACCCGAAGGCCGGACCCGATAGGCGTTCCGTCTTAGATCTTGCCGACGAGGTCGAGCGACGGCGCCAGGGTGGCTTCGCCTTCTTCCCACTTGGCCGGGCAGACTTCACCCGGATGCGCGCGCACATATTGCGCGGCCTTGACCTTGCGCAGCAGTTCGGCGGCGTTGCGGCCGATGCCTTCCGAGGTGGTCTCGGTGAACTGGATCACGCCGTCCGGATCGACCAGGAAGGTCGCACGATCGGCCAGGCCCACGCCCGGACGCATGGCGTCGAAGTTGTTGGTCACCTGACCCGAGGGATCGCCCAGCATGGTGTAGGTGATCTTGCCGATGGCCGGCGAGGAGTCGTGCCAGGCCTTGTGCGAGAAATGGGTGTCGGTCGACACCGAATAGATTTCAACGCCCAGCTTCTGGAACTCGGCGTAGTTGTCGGCCAGGTCTTCCAGCTCGGTCGGGCAGACGAAGGTGAAGTCGGCCGGATAGAAGAAGAAGATCGCCCACTTGCCCGCCACATCGGCCTCGGTGACGGTCAGGAACTTGCCGTCCTTATAGGCCTCGGCCGTGAAGGGTTTGATGGTCGTGTTGATGAGGGCCATGCAGGGCTTCCATTCCGTTGGGAGGTTGGGGAGGCCCGCTTCCTACCGCATCGCAGCAGATAAGCCCAATCACTTATTTGCAGATGCGTGATAGATTTTGGTTATAGAAAGACCGCACCCCACCCCGTCGTCCTCGGGCTCGACCCGAGGATCCAGAACCCCGGTGTTTGGGCAGCGATCTCAGGACGCAGACAACAGGCAGCCCACCCTGTTTTGCGAGAAAGGGGACGTTTCGACTTGGTGAACAGCGGATCCGGTCCCGACAGCGTCCGTGAGGACTTGATTTTCGCGCTGGACGTGCGTGCTATCGCTTCGGGATTGGAGTGGACAATGGCAGATGGCATCGCCTTAGACGCGTACGTGAAAGAAACCCTGCTGAGCATCGTGAAAGCGGTGATCGCGGCTCAAGACGACGCCACATGTGGCGGCTTCATTGGTCGGGCAGCGTATGGCGGTGCTCACGCGCCAAAGGACGAATCGGAAAACGTCGTGACAAACGTCTCCTTCGACCTCGCAACAACGGTCGAAGACAGGGGCACGGCCGGTGGCGCCGCTGGCGTGAAGGTGATCCCCTTCGTCAAGGCGGACATCCAAGGCCAAATCCAATCCGCTCATTCCACCGTCAGTAGGATCGCCTTCACCGTGCCGGTGGCTATTCCGCGCCCAAAAGCCCAACGGGATGAGGATGCTCGTCGCGAAGCCAATGAGCGCGCCCAATTTGAGCGAGAAACACAGATGATGAACAACCGACACAGCGGGTATTGACGCCAGACAGGTAAATCGCCGCCCGCCTTAGTACAGCAGGAACCCCCGCCGCGCCTCTTCCCACGCCGCCTCATCCGGCCGCGTCGCCGCCTCCAGATCGCCCGGCCCCGCCGCCGCGTCGTCCACCCATTCCCGCAGACCCGGTCCGCCGTTGATCACGTCGATGGGCAGTTTCCCGAACGCATATTCATACGGAAAATCCCGCCACAGGTCGTAGTCGGGATACAGCCGCCGGATCGCCTTGAAGCCCAGGGCCTGCACCCGCCACGGCCTGAAGGCGGCGTGGTCATAGCCGGGGTGATCGACATGGATCTGCACCCCGCTGCACAGTTTGCCGACATGCTTGTGGAAGGTCGGCTCGAACCACATGTCGCGCAGCACGCAACCGCCCAGCCATTCCGGCGCCAGAGCCTGCATCTCGGCGATCACCGCCCGCGCGTCGATGTCCGGCGCCCCGAACAGCTCCAGCGGCCGGGTCGTGCCCCGCCCTTCCGACAGGGTCGCCCCCTCCAGCATCACCGTCCCGGCGTAGCAGCGGGCCATGCTCAGGTTCGGCGCATTGGGGCTGGGATTGACCCAGGACCTTTCCCCCAACGGCCAGCCGAAGCCCGGTCCCGCCTCCGGCGCCCAGCCCTGCATCTCCACGACCCGGTAATCCAAATCCAGCTTGAACCGGTCGATGAACCACAGGCCCAGTTCGCCCAGGGTCATCCCGTGCCGCATCGGCATAGGCCCGGCCCCAACGAAACTCTCCCAGCCGGGCTTCAGCGTCATCCCCTCAACCGGCCGCCCCGCCGGATTGGGCCGGTCCAGCACCCAGACCGACTTGCCGTGTTTCGCCGCCGCCTCCAGCACATACAGAAGCGTGGTCACATAGGTGTAGATGCGGCAGCCCAGGTCCTGCAGGTCGATCAGGACGACGTCGAACGTCTCCATCCATTCGTCCTTGGGGCGCCGCACCTCGCCGTACAGGCTGAAGACGGGGAAGCCGTGCACCGGATCGCGATAATCCGGGCTCTCCATCATATTGTCCTGCAGATCGCCCTTCATCCCGTGCTGGGGGCCGAAGGCGGCGGTCAGTTCGATCTCGGGACAGGCGGCCAGGGCGTCCACCGCATGGCTCAGATCCCTGGTCACCGAGGCCGGATGAGCCAGCAGGGCCACGCGCCGCCCCTTCAGCTGCACCCTAAGGGCGTCGTCGGACAGCAGGCGGTCGAGACCGAAGTTCATGGCAGTTCCAGCGCGAACGAGTCGGGATGATGAAAGTCCGGCTTATCCGATGGATGCGCCAGGGCCCAATAGGCGATCGCCCCGTCCAGCGCCCCCTCCAGCCCCTCGACCACCGCCGTCAGCCCGACCGCGTCCGTCGCATCCTCGGGCAGCTCCACATCGACCGTCAGAACGAACCGCCCTTGGGCCATGCGCGTGACGATGAAGGGCGGCGCGATCTCCAGCCCCCGCATCCCCTCGCGATAGCCGTCGAACCGATAGGCCGCCCAGGCCCCCGACGGCGACAGATTATATTCGACATAGCCGCCGTCCGTCCGCACGAAGGCCTCGAAACAGGTCGTCCGCCACAGCCCGTCCGTTCGCACCCGCGCCGTCGCCTCGGGCCACCGCACCCTCTCGACCGGCCCGGCCAACAGATACTCCAGGCTCAACACCCGCCCCGCCCGCCGCGCCTCGACCTCCAGCGTCAGCCCGGCGGGGGAACAGGTCGGGTGCGGGATCAGGGGCAGACGCATCCCGTCTTCGTAGCGCAGGCTTGACGCCGGTCAACGCTGCGCCTTATCCAGAACCCATGTTCGCCGCCCGCGCCATCACCGGCCTGTATTACCGCCCGCTGTAAGCGAGCGGCCCGCGAACACGCGCCGCCTTCGCTGGCGACGCGCTCTTCGGAAATGGAAGACGACCGCCGGCATCCCTGCTAACGGAGCCTCCGCCATGACCGACCAAGCCTTCAAATCCGACTTCCTCCGCACCCTCCAGGCGCGCGGCTACATCCATCAGATCACCCATCCGACCGAGCTGGACGAGGCGGCCGCCTCGGGCGTGGTGGCCGGCTACATCGGTTTCGACGCCACCGCTCCATCCCTGCACGTGGGCAGCCTGATCCAGATCATGATGCTGCGCCGGCTCCAGCAGGCGGGCGGCAAGCCCATCGTCCTGATGGGCGGCGGCACCACCAAGGTCGGCGATCCAACCGGCAAGGATGCGTCGCGCCCCCAGCTGACCCAAGAGACCATCCAGTCGAACATCGACTCCATCAAGACGGTCTTCGCCAAATTCCTGACCTTCGGCGACGGCCCGACCGATGCGGTCATGGTCAATAACGACGACTGGCTGTCGACCTACGGCTACATCCAGTTCCTGCGCGACTTCGGCACGCACTTCACCGTCAACCGGATGCTGAGCTTCGACTCGGTCAAGCTGCGGCTTGAGCGCGAGCAGCCGATGACCTTCCTCGAGTTCAACTACATGCTGATGCAGTCGGTGGACTTCCTGGAACTGAACCGCAGCCTGAAGGTCACGCTGCAGATGGGCGGGTCGGACCAGTGGGGCAACATCACCTCGGGCGTGGATCTGGTGCGCCGGGTGGACCAGAAGGCCGCCTTCGGCCTGACCACCCCGCTTCTGACCACGGCCTCGGGCGGCAAGATGGGCAAGACCGCCCAGGGCGCCGTCTGGCTGAACGCCGAACAGCTGAGCCCCTATGACTACTGGCAGTTCTGGCGCAACGCCGAGGACGCCGACGTCGGCCGCTTCATGCGCCTGTTCACGGACCTCAGCCTGGAGCAGATCGCCGAATACGAAGCCCTGGAGGGCGCGGCCATCAACGAGGCCAAGAAGGCCCTGGCCGACGCCGCCACCACCCTGCTGCACGGGGCCGAGGCCGCCGCCACCGCCCGCGCCGCCGCCGAAAGCGCCTTCGAAAAGGGTCAGCTGTCCGCCGACCTGCCGACTGTCGAACTGCCGGCTGCCGAGGTCTACGGCGCCATGATCGCCGCCGTCGTGACCAAGGCCGGCCTGACCGCCTCCAACGGCGAGGCGCGCCGCCTGGCCCAGGGCGGGGGCTTGCGCCTGAACGACGTCGCCGTGTCCGACGGCGCCCAGCTGCTGACCGAGGCCGATCTGAAGGACGGCGTGATCAAGCTGGCGGCCGGCAAGAAGAAGATCGTGCTGGTTAGGCCCGTTTAGGGTAGCTTTTCAGCTCCGCTCATCCCCGCGTAGGCGGGGACCCAGATAGGTGTCAAAGCTTGGCCTTCTTCACCTACATCGTGGCCAGTCGCCGAAACGGCACCCTTTACACGGGCTCGACCGACGATCTGATCCAACGGGTGAGGCAGCACAGGGACAAGACCTTCGCTGGATTCACGGCGAAGTACGACGTCCATTTGCTCGTCTGGTACGAGGCGCATGAAAGTAGAGACGCGGCCTTCCACCGGGAGCGGCAGATCAAGAAATGGAACCGGCTTTGGAAACTGCGGATGATTGAGCGGCAGAACCCAGACTGGCTCGACCTTTACGATCACCTTCGTCTTGGCGGCATGAAGGACGCCAAGGACTGGGTCCCCGCCTTCGCGGGGATGAGCGGAGTAAGTGAGACACCCGATGACCGATGAACGCCACCCCGCCCCCGCTCTCGACCTGCCGACCGACAACGGCGGCCGGATCTCCCTCGCCGCCCTGAGGGGCAAGCCCGCCGTCGTCTACTTCTATCCCAAGGACGACACGACCGGCTGCACCCGCGAGGCCCAGGACTTCACCGCCCTGTCCGCCGACTTCGCCGCCTTGGGCTGCCCGGTCATCGGCGTGTCCAGGGACACGGTGAAGAAGCACGACAAGTTCAAGGCCAAATACGCCCTCGCCGTCGTCCTGGCCTCGGACGAGGACGGCGCCGCCTGCGAGGCCTGGGGCGTCTGGGTCCAGAAGAAGCTGTACGGCCGCGAATATATGGGCATAGAGCGCGCCACCTTCCTGATCGACGCCGAGGGTCGGATCGCCCGCGCCTGGCGCAATGTGAAGGTCGCCGACCACGCCGCCGAGGTTCTCGCAGCGGCCCGCGCCTTGGGCTGAGAACGCCGAATCGCCTTCAAGGGGAATCCCGTCCAAGCGGGTTCTCGCATTCCGGGATTCTCAAGGCACTTTTGCGTGAAAATGCCCGAAAAGGCCGGAAATGATAGTTAACAACAGGTGAACCATCTTGCCGCTGTCATAAAGGCGGCGGATAAACCCCACCTCGACGTGGGGGCGTTGCTTTATGGACCTGGAAGAGAAAGCGCCGAAACGCTCCTTCATGGATCGTTTTTTGCCCGTCCGTTACGTCTATCTCCGCAGCCATGACGAGGTTCGGGCCTACGCCCTCACCGCCCGGCGTCAGATCCTGCTCGGCCTGGCGGCATCGGCCTTCTTGGTCTGGTCTCTGGTCGCCTCGGGCGCCTTCCTCTTCGACATCGTGACCCGGCGCCACGCCGACTCCGAGGTCATCCGCGCGCGCGCCGCGTCAGAGCGGCTGAACGCGGACCTTCAGGCGCGGCTGGAAAGCGCGGTCGTCCGCATGTCCGCCACGAACGGCGCCCTGGACCAGACGGCCGCCATGATCGAGCGGCGTCACGCCGCCCTGGCCCAGATCATGACCGGCTTGAACGGCGTGGACGGCGCGGTCCAGGCCCTGGCGCCCAAGCCGCTGCGCGCCGACATGCCGCCGATCCAGCGCATCCTGGCGGTTCGGCTGGATCAGGAACGGCTGCTGGATCGGGCCGAGACCTTCGCCCAGACCCGCGCCGAACGGCTCCGGCTGGCCTTCCGTCTGGCGGGGCTCAATCCCGCCGCCTATGTCGCCGCCGCCGAACCGCTTGGCGGCCCCCTGGTGGAGGCGCGCGATCCCCGGGCCCTGGCCGCTATTCTGGACGTGGACGAACCCTTCGCCGTCCGCATCCGCCACGCGGCGACCAATCTTAACGAAATGCGGACCCTGTCGGAGGCCGCCGAAGAGCTGCCGTTCAAACGACCGACCCAGGCCCGCACCACCTCCGGCTTCGGCGTCCGCTTCGACCCCTTCAACGGCCGTCCCGCCATCCACCAGGGCCAGGACTTCGCCGCCCCCCTGAACACCCCCATCTACGCCACGGCGCCCGGCGTCGTTTCCTTCGCCGGCGTTCGTTCAGGGTATGGCAATACGGTCGAGATAGACCACGGGCGCGGCTTCAAGACACGCTACGCCCATCTGAACGCCCTGGCCGTCCAGCCGGGGCAGTCGGTCGCGCTCGGCCAGAGGATCGGCGCCATGGGCACCACCGGCCGATCGACCGGCGTCCACCTCCATTACGAAGTCTGGCTGAACGGCCGGCCGCAGAACCCCGCACGCTTCCTCAGAGCAGGAGATCAACTTGTTCAACAAAATTAGCAAACCCGCGACCCCGACGCCGTCGTCGCCTCGTCCTGCGGCCCCGGCCATTCCGCCGCTGCCGGACATGCCGGCCGCCCCGCGCCCCGGCGCAGCCCCGGCCGCCACGACGCCAGGCCGCGGCCTGTCCACCCTGTCCTCCGACCTGGCCTTTGAAGGCAATATCACCGGCGCGGGCGATCTGCAGATCGATGGACAGATCAAGGGCGACGTCCGCGTCGGCCGCCTGATCGTCGGCGAGACCGGCGCGGTCGAGGGCAATGTCCAGGCCGACTATATCGAAGTGCGCGGCCGCATCGTCGGCGGCGTTCAGGGCAAGCAGGTCAAGCTGGTCGCCACCGCCTATGTGGAAGGCGACATCACCGCCGAACAGCTGTCGATCGACGTCGGCGCCTTCTTCCAGGGCCGCGTCGCCCAGGGCCAGCGTCAGGCCCCCGCCCCGGCGCCGGTCGCCCCCGTCG